>NZ_JBSFYC010000036.1:0-80603 GCF_053595675.1 Streptomyces sp. NPDC002446
GACGTAAAGCGAAGCAGTCCACACACCAGGCCCCGGAGGACCGTCACCGGCAGCCGAACAGCCCCGCGCAGCGGCAACGCCCGCCGCAGGCGCAATGGCGATTAACCCTTGGGATAAACGGAGTACCCGGCGTGCGAGAGATCCAGGTTTGCGATCTTATGTCCCCTAGGCATGATCGCGAGCTGAGGAGGCCTCATGCAGGGAGCCACGCGCGCGAAGTGGGGCGCGTGCGCCGTCGCGGTCGCCCTCGTGGCCACCGCCTGCGGCGGGGGGAGCGCGGCCCGGGCCGGGGTGGTCAGTGCTTCGTGGGGCGATCCGCAGAATCCCCTGGAGCCGGCCAACACGAACGAGGTCCAGGGCGGCAAGGTCCTGGAGATGCTGTTCCGGGGGCTCAAGCGGTACGACCCGAAGACCGGGGCCGCGGAGAACGTCATCGCGGAGCGGATCGAGACGACGGATTCGCGGCATTTCACGGTGACGCTGAAGCCGGGCTGGTTCTTCAGCAACGGCGAGAAGGTCACCGCCAAGTCGTTCGTGGATGCCTGGAATTACGGGGCGCTGCTGGACAACAAGCAGAAGAACGCGCCCTTCTTCCAGTACATCGAGGGCTTCGACCGGGTGCATCCGGAGCGCGGCGCGCCGACCGCCGGAACCCTGTCGGGGCTGGCGGTGAAGGACGAGAGGACATTCACCGTCACACTCCGTCAGAAGTTCTCCAGCTGGCCGGACACGCTGGGCTACTCGGCCTTCATGCCGCTGCCGCGGGCGTTCTTCACGGACCATGACGCATGGCTGGAGCAGCCCGTCGGGAACGGCCCGTATGTCGTGGACTCGTACGACAAGGGGTCCGTGCTGAGGATGCGGAAATGGGAGAAGTATCCGGGGGACGATCCGGCGCGGAACGCCGGGATCGATCTGCGGGTCTACACGGACAACAACACCGCCTATACCGATCTGCAGGCCGGCAACCTCGACCTGGTCGACGATGTGCCGGCCGCGCAGCTCAAGAGCGTCACCGCCGATCTCGGAAAGCGGTACATCAACCAGCCGGCCGGAATCATCCAGACCATCACCTTCCCCATGTACGACAAGGAATGGGGCGGGCCGGGCAAGGAAAAGGTGCGCCGCGGCCTGTCGATGGCGATCGACCGGGAGCAGATCACCAGGGAGATCTTCCAGCGGACCCGGACGCCCGCGACGGACTGGACCTCGCCGGTGCTGGGAGTGGACGGGGGGTACAAGGCGGGGCTGTGCGGTGAGGTCTGCGCATTCCGTCCGGCGAAGGCCAGGGCGCTGATCAGGGAAGGCGGCGGAATTCCCGGGGGACGGATGACGATCACGTACAACGCGGACACCGGATCGCACAAGGACTGGGTCGATGCGATCTGCAACAGCATCAACACGTCGCTGGGGAACGACAACGCGTGTGTGGGCGCTCCGGTCGGGACGTTCGCCGATTTCCGCAACAAGATCGCGGCGAACAGGATGCCCGGACCGTTCCGGAACGGCTGGCAGATGGACTATCCGCTGATCCAGAACTTTCTGCAGCCGCTGTACTACACCAACTCCTCGGCCAACGACGGAAAGTTCAGTAACGCCGGATTCGACAGGCTGGTGAACGCGGCGAACGCGGCGACGGACGGCAAGGAGGCCGTCGCGAAGTTCCAGGACGCGGAGCGGATCCTCAACCAGCAGATGCCGGCGATTCCGCTGTGGTACCAGAACGGCAGCGGCGGCTATTCGGACCGGATCAGCAATGTGTCGCTGAATCCGTTCAGCGTGCCGGTCTACAACGAGATCAAGGTCAACTGAGCGTGCTGCCCGCGCGGTGAGGGAGGTCGTTGCCTGTGGGACGCTATGTGATCCGGCGGCTGCTCCAGATGGTGCCGGTGTTCATCGGCAGCACGTTCCTGATCTTCTTCATGGTGTACGCGCTGGGTGATCCGGTGGCCGCCATGTTCGGCGACCGGGCGCCGGACCCGGCCACCGCCGCGCAGATCCGCCGCGACCTCTACCTCGACCAGCCGCTGTGGAAACAGTATCTGCACTACATGGGGCAGATCTTCCGGGGAGAATTCGGCACCGCATTCAACGGCCAGTCGGTCACCGAGCTGATGGCTTCGGCCTTTCCCGTCACCCTGCGGCTGACTCTGGTCGCCATTGTGTTCGAGATGGTCATCGGCATCGTGCTGGGCGTGTTCAGCGGGCTGCGGCGGGGCCGGGGCATCGACACCACGGTGCTGGTCCTCTCGCTCGTCGTGGTGTCCATTCCGACGTTTGTGAGCGGATATCTGCTGCAGTTCATTTTCGGGGTGCGGTGGGGATGGGCCGCGCCGTCCGTCGCCCCGGAGGCGCCGCTGGGCGAAATGCTGCTGCCGGGGCTGGTGCTGGCGCTGGTCTCGCTCGCGTACGTCACCCGCCTGACCCGTACCTCGATCGCGGAGAACGCCCGCGCCGACTATGTGCGCACGGCCGTCGCCAAGGGCCTGCCCCGGCACCGCGTCATCACCCGCCATCTGCTGCGCAATTCACTGATCCCGGTGGTCACCTTCATCGGCACGGATATCGGCGCCCTGATGGGCGGCGCGATCGTCACCGAGCGCATCTTCAATATCCACGGCGTCGGATTCCAGCTCTACCAGGGAATTCTGCGGCAGAACTCACCGACCGTCGTCGGCTTTGTGACGATCCTGGTGCTGGTCTTCCTGCTCGCGAATCTCCTCGTCGATCTGCTCTACGCCGTCCTCGACCCGAGGATCCGCTATGCCTGAGTCCTACGTCCCCAAGGAAGCCGTCGGACACGGCGACGGCGCCTCCGCCGCGCTGGCCATCGGCGAGGCGGAGTCGCTGGAGCGGCGGCCGGGCGGCGCACCGCCCGGCGCCGGGCCGCCCGCCGCGGTGCCCCTCGGCAGGCCGCGCAGCCTGTGGAGCGACGCCTGGCACGATCTGCGCCGCAACCCGGTCTTCGTGCTCTCCGCGCTGGTCATCCTCTTCCTGGTGGTCATCGCGATCTGGCCGCAGCTGATCGCCACCGGCAACCCGTACCGCGCCGACCTGGCCAAGGCGCAGCAGGGCTCCCAGCCCGGCCACCCCTTCGGCTTCGACACCCAGGGCCGGGACGTCTACACCCGGGTGGTCTACGGGGCCCGCGCCTCCATCACCGTCGGCGTCTGCGCCACCGCCGGCGCCGCGCTGCTGGGCAGCCTGATGGGCGGACTGGCCGGCTTCTTCGGCGGCTGGTCGGACACCCTGCTCTCCCGGCTCGCCGACATCTTCTTCGGCATCCCGGTGATCCTGGGCGGTCTGGTCTTCCTCTCCGTCGTCCCCGGCACCACGGTCTGGCCGGTGGTCGGCTTCATCGTGCTGCTCGGCTGGCCGCAGGTCTCCCGTATCGCCCGTGGCTCCGTCGTCACCGCCAAGCAGAACGACTACGTCCAGGCCGCCCGCGCGCTGGGCGCCGGCAACGGGCGGCTGCTGCTGCGGCATATCGCGCCGAACGCCGTGGCGCCGGTCATCGTCGTCGCCACCATCGCGCTCGGTACGTACATCGCGCTGGAGGCGACGCTGTCCTATCTGGGCGCGGGCCTGAAGCCGCCCACCGTCTCCTGGGGCATCGACATCTCCACGGCCTCCACCCACATCCGCAGCGCGCCGCACATGCTGCTGTGGCCCGCGGGCGCGCTGAGCGTCACGGTGCTCGCGTTCATCATGCTCGGCGACGCCGTACGCGACGCCCTCGACCCCAAGTTGCGCTGAGGAGGCGGCAGATGACGAACGAACCCGGGCAGCCCGCGGGCGGTGCGGCCGGCGCCCTGCTCGACGTGCGTGACCTGCGGGTGGAGTTCCGTACGAGGGACGGGATCGCCCAGGCCGTCAACGGCGTCAGCTGCACCGTGGCGCGCGGGCAGACGCTGGCGGTGCTCGGTGAGTCCGGCTCCGGGAAGTCGGTCACCGCGCAGGCCGTGATGGGCATCCTGGACTCGCCGCCCGGCTATGTGACCGGCGGCGAGATCCTCTTCGAGGGGCGCGATCTGCTCAAGATGCGCAAGGACGAACGGCGCAGGGTCCGCGGCGCCAGGATGGCGATGATCTTCCAGGACGCGCTGTCCGCGCTGAACCCGGTGCTCAGCGTCGGGGAGCAGCTGGGGGAGATGTTCCGGGTCCATGAGGGGATGTCCCGTAAGGGGGCCCGCGGCCGGGCGGTGGAGCTGATGGAGCGGGTGGGCATTCCCGCGGCCAGGGCACGGGTGGGGGACTATCCGCACCAGTTCTCCGGCGGGATGCGGCAGCGCATCATGATCGCGATGGCGCTGGCCCTCGGCCCCGACCTGATCATCGCGGACGAGCCGACCACGGCGCTGGATGTCACCGTCCAGGCGCAGGTCATGGACCTGCTGGCGGAGCTCCAGCGCGAGCTCACCATGGGGCTGGTCCTGATCACCCATGACCTGGGTGTGGTCGCCGACGTCGCCGACACCATCGCGGTGATGTACGCGGGCCGGATCGTGGAGACCGCGCCCGTCCACCAGCTCTACAAGGCGCCCGCCCACCCCTACACCCGCGGACTGCTGGACTCCATCCCCCGGCTGGACCACAAGGGGCAGCGGCTCTACGCGATCAAGGGCCTGCCGCCCAACCTGACCGCCATCCCGCCGGGCTGCCCCTTCAACCCGCGCTGCCCGCTGGCCCGGGACGTCTGCCGCACGGACCTGCCGCCGCTCTACGAGGCCGGCCCCGGCCGGGCCAGCGCCTGCCACTTCTGGAAGGAGACCCTCGATGGTGCGCGGTGACGGCACGGCCCCGGTGGCGCTCGGCGAACCCCTCCTGGAGGTCCGCGACCTGGTCAAGCACTTCCCCCTGACCCAGGGCGTGCTCTTCAAGAAGCAGATCGGCGCGGTCAAGGCCGTCGACGGGGTCTCCTTCGACCTGTGCAAGGGCGAAACCCTCGGCATCGTCGGCGAATCGGGCTGCGGGAAGTCCACGGTGGCCAAGCTGCTGGTCGGCCTGGAGCGTCCGACGGCGGGTCAGATCCGTTACCGCGGCGAGGACATCACCCGCCTGTCGGGCCGGGCGATGAAGGCCGTACGCCGCAACATCCAGATGGTCTTCCAGGACCCCTACACCTCCCTGAATCCCCGGATGACGGTCGGCGACATCGTCGGCGAGCCGTACGAGATCCACCCCGAGGCGGCCCCCAGGGGAGACCGCCGCCGCAAGGTGCAGGAACTCCTGGACGTGGTGGGGCTCAACCCCGAGTACATCAACCGCTATCCGCACCAGTTCTCCGGCGGCCAGCGCCAGCGCATCGGCATCGCCCGCGGCCTCGCCCTGCGCCCGGAGATCATCGTCGCCGACGAGCCGGTCTCCGCGCTGGACGTCTCCGTCCAGGCCCAAGTGGTCAATCTCCTCGACCAGTTGCAGGCCGACTTCGACCTCTCCTATGTCTTCATCGCCCACGACCTGTCCGTCGTACGGCACATCTCCGACCGCATCGCGGTGATGTACCTGGGCCGGCTCGCCGAGATCGGCACCGAGGAGCAGATCTACGACCACCCCACCCACCCCTACACCCAGGCCCTGCTCTCCGCCGTCCCCGTACCGGACCCCGACGCCCGCGTCCACCGTGACCGCATCCTGCTCACCGGCGACGTCCCCTCACCCGCCGACCCCCCGTCCGGCTGCCCCTTCCGCACCCGCTGCTGGAAGGCCCAGCAGCTGTGCGCCGAGGTCGTGCCGCCGCTGGAGGTGCCCCCCGCCTTCGGCGACACCGAGGGCCCGGCGCGGCACGCCTCGGCCTGCCACTTCGCCGAGGAGCGGCGGGTCGTACCGACGGAGTAGCGCCCGCTCGCCGGATCAGCCGCCGCGGACCGTGCCGCGGACCACGTCGAGGTACTCGCCGATGGCGTTCCGGTTGCGTATCAGGGTCTCGATGCGCCGGGTCATCGCATCGCGCTCGCCCTCCAGCGTGGCGAGCATCTCCGGCGTCGCGTCGGGGAAGTGGATGGCCCGGGGCTTGTCGAGGCAGGGCAGGATCTGCCGGATGATCCGGGTCGGCAGCCCGGCGTCGAGCAGGCCTCTGATCTGCAGGACCCGGTCGGCGCAGGACGCGTCATAGCTGCGGTAGCCGTTGGCGCAGCGCTCGGAGACGATCAGCCCCTGCTCCTCGTAGTAGCGCAACAGCCGCCGCGGCGTCCCCGTACGCTCCGACAGCTCTCCGATCCGCATTCCGCGCCACCCCCTCGTCCGCGCCCTCGCTGACGGACAACACCGGTGCGGCGGGAGGCATTCCCGCCGTGGCGCCACCGGTCGGCAGTGGCGCCGGAAGGGGGCAGGGAAAGTCCTCCAATTTCGGGCATCGATCCCATAGGGGCATTGAGTAAGTAATGAGCGCACACCCGGAAATGCATGTTCAATACGCGTTAAAGCCGGTGGTGAAGAAGATCGACTTCGTGTTGGATGGTCTTGTTGATCGCCCGTCGGAAAACGACGAGCGAGATGCCTCCCATGAAGGTGACCGCTTCAAGGGAATGGGGCAGAGAATGTCAAGGGGAAAATATGAAGCGTAAGTTCGGTATGGCCGTGATCGGCCTGGCGGCGGCCGGCTTGGCGACGTTCGGGACGACGACGGCGTCTGCGGCGCCGGTCCAGGGGTTCAACATCAAGCACGTCGAGACCGGGAAGTGTCTCAAGTACAACGGATTCGACAAGCGCGTGACCGCCGTGAAGTGCAACACCGGTGACCCGAAGCAGAACTGGTCGATGTATCCCGGCAACCAGATCATATCCGCGTTCGCCAATCCGGCGGCGGGCCCCTGCTTGGCGACCAAGAAGTCGAGCCATGGGGCCGTTTATGCAAAGTCCTGCACGGATGATCCGCAGAAGTGGGCCATGACGTGGATGGTGGGTTCGTTCCACGACGGGCAGAAGACTCCTTACGGAAACACCGACGGCTGCTACCTCAAGATTTCGGGCGGCGATGTGGTGTGCACCCCGGGCCACCAGACGCAGAGCAAGTGGTGGATGGCCGACTACAACTAGCCGGAACCCCTCCGCCGATGGGCCTTTCCGGGCCCCGGAGGCGACGGCCGGCGGTGGCCTGACACGCCCGGGCCCGCCTCCTGTGCGGGAGGCGGGCCCGGGCGTGCGGCGGTGATCGCGGACCGTCTAGTCGGCCCGGCCACCGTCCTCAGCCCGGTCCGCTTCCTCGATCGCCGCCAGTGCCGGATCCAGGACGATGTCCTCGCCCCGTGCCGCCGTCGTCGGCTCCTCCGGGAAGTGGCACGCCGTCAGGTGACCGCTTTCGTTGCCGCTGATCTGGATCAGCGGCGGCTCCTGCGTCGCGCACTTGTCCTGCGCCTTCCAGCAGCGCGTGCGGAAGCGGCAGCCGGACGGCGGGTTGACGGGGGAGGGGACGTCACCGGCGAGCCGGATGCGCTCGCGCTCCTCCTCGTCGCCCTCGACCAGCTTGGCCTCCGGCACCGCGGAGAGCAGTGCGTGGGTGTACGGGTGGCGCGGCCGGTTGTAGATCTCGTCGCGGGGGCCCATCTCGACGACCTTGCCGAGGTACATCACCGCGACCCGCTCGCTGAAGTGCCGCACGATCGCCAGGTCGTGGGCGATGAAGAGGAAGGCGATGCCCAGCTCGCGCTGGAGCTGCTGGAGGAGGTTGACGACCTGCGCCTGGATGGAGACGTCCAGGGCCGAGACGGGCTCGTCGGCGACGATCAGCTTCGGCTCCAGGGCCAGGGCCCGGGCCACGCCGATGCGCTGCCGCTGGCCGCCGGAGAACTCGTGCGGGAAGCGGTTGTAGTGCTCCGGGTTCAGGCCCACGGTCTCCAGGAGTTCGCGGATCCGCTTCTCCCGCCCACCGGGCGGGTTGATCCCGTTGATCTCCATCGGGCCGCCGATGATGGTGCCGACCGTCTGCCGCGGGTTGAGCGAGGCATACGGGTCCTGGAAGATCATCTGGATCTCGGAGCGGATCGGCGCCAGTTCCTTGCGGCCGGCGTGGGTGATGTCCTGCCCCGCGTAGGTGATCTTGCCGGAGCTCGGCTCCATGAGCCGGGTGAGCAGCCGTCCGGTGGTGGACTTGCCGCAGCCCGACTCACCGACCAGGCCGAAGCTCTCGCCGGCGTGCACGGTCAGGTCGACGCCGTCGACGGCCTGCACCGCGCCGACCTTCCGCTTGAACGGAAAGCCGCCGTAGATCGGGAAGTGCTTGGTGAGCCCCTCGGCGGTGAGCAGCGGCTCGCCCTGGGCGGGTGCGGCGTCGCGGGGCGAGGGGAGGGTGGCGTTGTCGGTCATGGTGGTCGCTCCCTAGCCCAGCCGGGGCTTGATCTGCTCGGTGAAGAAGGTCTGTTTCTGCTCGGCGCTCAGATGGCACGCGGACGCCCGCCCCGGCTCCAGCGGCGGCCGCTCGTCGGTGCAGCGTGCGCCGCCGACCTCGCCGGTGAAGCCGCACCGCGGGTTGAAGGCGCAGCCGGACGGCGGGTTGAGCAGGCTCGGCGGGCTGCCCGGGATCGGGTGCAGCGCCTCGTTGACGTCCGAGGAGAGCCGCGGCATGGAGCTCAGCAGGCCCCAGGTGTACGGGTGCCGCGGCTCGGTGAGGATCTCCTTGACGGAGCCCCGCTCCACCGCCCGTCCCGCGTACATCACCAGCAGGTCGTCCGCCGTGTTGGCGACGACGCCGAGGTCATGGGTGATCAGGATGATCGCCGAGCCGAACTCCTGCTGGAGGTCCTTGAGCAGGTCGAGGATCTGCGCCTGGACGGTGACGTCGAGGGCCGTGGTCGGCTCGTCGGCGATCAGCAGCTGCGGGTTGCAGACCAGCGCCATGGCGATCATGGCGCGCTGGCGCATACCGCCGGAGAACTGGTGCGGATAGTCGTCCACCCGCAGGTTCGGCTGCGGGATGCCGACCTTGGTCAGCATCTCGATGGCGCGCTGCCGGCCCTCGCGCTTGCTGGCGCCGGTGTGCTTGATGAACGGTTCGGCGATCTGCCGGCCGACGGTGTAGTACGGCGACAGCGCGGTCAGCGCGTCCTGGAAGATCATGGCCATCTTGTTGCCGCGGAGCTTTTCCAGGGTCTTCTCCCTGGCTCCGGTCAGCTTTTCGCCGTCCAGCGTGATGTCGCCCGTGATCTCGGTGGACTTGGGGTTGTGCAGACCCAGGATCGCGAGGTTGGTCACCGACTTGCCGGAGCCCGATTCGCCGACGATGCCGAGCGTCTGCCCGCGTTCCAGGTCGAAGGAGAGGCCGTCGACCGCCTTGACGATGCCGTCCTCGGTGGAGAACCGCACACGCAGGTCACGCACGGAGAGGAAGGGGTCGGACCCGGGCGGCACGGTGGTGCCTTCGGTCTTGGTGAGTGTGGTCACTTCAGGCTCTCCTAGGACAGGCGCACGCGCGGGTCGATGAAGGCGTACGTCGCATCCACGATGATGTTGAACACCAGGATCAGGGCGGCGCTGAAGATCAGCACGCCCATGATCATGGGCAGATCAAGGGTGACGACGGAGTCGATCGCGAGCCGTCCGACGCCGGCCAGCTGGAACGTGAACTCGGTGATCATCGCGCCGCCGAACAGCGAGCTGAGGTCCATGCCGAGGATGGTCACGATGGGAATCAGCGAACCGCGCCAGGCGTAGCGCATGAAGACGTACCGCGCCGGCATGCCCTTCGCCTTGGCCGTACGGACGTGCTCCTCCTGCAGTTGCTCGATCATCGTCGAGCGGGACATACGGGTGTACTGCGCGGTGAAGATCGTCGACATCACCAGCCAGGGGATCAGCAGGCCCATGAACCATCCGGCCGGGTTCGAGCTCAGCTCCACGTACTTGGGGGAGTCCATCAGGCCGCTGTAGACGAACAGACCGAGCGCGATCGGACCGAGGATGTAGATCTGCGCCGAGCTCAGCACCATCGAGATGGAGGTGAGCGTCTTGTCCAGGAACGAACCGCGCTTCCAGGCGGCGAGCAGGCCGGTGCCCAGGCCGACGGTCAGGAAGACCACGGCGCCGCCGAAGGCCAGCGAGGCGGTGGTGGGCAGCCGGTCCAGCAGCGTCGCCCAGACGTCCTGCTTGGTGGCGAAGGAGTAGCCGAAGCAGGGGGCGTCACAGTGGCCGATGGAGTAGTCACGGCCGGCGAAGATGCCGACGAGGAAGTCCCAGTACTGCGTCGGCAGGGGTTTGTCGAGGCCGAGGTTCTGGTGGATCAGCGCGATGTTGTCCGCGGTGCAGTTCTTTCCGCAGGACATCGTCGCCGGGTCACCGGCGCCGAAGAACACGAAGAACGTGAAGGCACTGAGCAGAAGAAGGATGACAACAGCGCCGAACGTCCGGCGAAGTAGGAATTGAAGCATGGCAGTTCGCTGCTCTCAGGACGGCGGCGGCAGTGGGCGTGAGGGGTGGCGGACAAAGGCCCCGGAAGGCGCGCGTTCCGCCGTGTGCGCGCCGTCCGGAGTGCCTTCGTTCAGGTGGTCGCCGAAGCGGCTACCGCTACTTCTTCAGGTACAGCGTGTTCGGGTCGAGGTAGCTGACGTCCAGGTTGTAGCGGACGCCGCCGACGTTCGAGCCGTGCAGCTGGAGCACCTTGGTGTAGAAGACCGGCGCCGCCGGGTTGACCTTCTCCACGATGTACTTGTGCAGCTTCTCCCACTCTGCGGTCGCCTTGTTGACGTCCGTGATCTTCTCGATCCGGTCGACCTCGGAGCTCACGTGCTCGTCCCGGACGTGCGAGTAGTTCGCGGCGCCGTCCTGGATCTGACGGCCGTCGTACGACGGCGGGATGACGGTCGAGGCGTCCGCCCAGTCCTGGCCCCAGCCGGTCATGTAGATGTCGAAGCCGTTGTCGACCTTGCCCATCTGCTCGTACCAGGAGGCCGCCTCGACCTCCTTCTTCTGCACGTCGAAGCCGGCCTTGGTCAGCGCGTCCTCGATGACGACGGCTTCCTTCTGGCGCGCCTCGGTGTTGGAGAAGGCGTAGACGAGCTTCATGCCGACCTTGCCGGCCTCCTTGAGGAGCTTCTTGGCCTTCTCCGGCTCGCCGTTGGGGTGCTTCAGCTTGCCGTAGGGGTCGTAGCCCTTCTTGTAGCCCGCCACGGTCGGGGCGAGCAGACCGCCGGCGACCTCACCGCCGTAACTGCCGCCGTTGACCCGGACGATCTGCTGGCTCGGCATCGCGTAGGTGATCGCGTCGCGGATCTTCTTGTCCTTGAGGCGGTCCATGTTCATGTTCATCTGCCAGACGTAGGGCTGGTAGCCCTGCACCAGGCGCTTGCTCGCGCTGGCGTTGGTCAGCACGTCCTTGGTGAGCGTGGGTTCCACCGAGTTGGTGAAGCTCACCGCGTTCTTGGCCTCACCCTGGTCGGCCATCAGACGCTTGGTGGAGTCCGACGCCTGGTGGTTGAAGGTGATGTTGTAGCCGTCCGGGTAGGCGGTGCGCATCGGGTCCGTCTTCGGGTCCCAGTTCTTGTTGCGCACCAGCTGCATGGACTTGCCGGACTTGAACGACGCGATCTTGTACGGACCCGCGCACACCGGCTTGACGTCGTAGGCGTCCTTGGTGTCCTTGGCGCCTTCCGGCACCACGCTGTAGCCGGGCATCGTCAGCGCGTAGGGCAGCTGCGTCTGCGGCTTCTTGAAGTGGAAGATGACGGTCTTCTCGTCCGGCGTGTCCAGGACGTTCTTGGGCAGGTGGTCGCCCTTGTACGGACCGTCGGGCAGCGCCTTGCGGTAGGTCGTGCCCGCGCCCGAGAGCCAGGTCTGGATGTAGGTCGGACCATCCGTGATGAACTTGGCGTACTGCCGTTCTATCGTGTGCCGGATGTCCTTCGAGGTGATCGGCTTGCCGTCCTCGAACTTGATGCCGTCCTTGAGGGTGAACTTCCAGGTCTTGCCGCCGTCGGACATCTGGCCGGCGTCGGTGGCGAGGTCGCCCACGACCTTGGCGTTGCCCTTGTCGTCCTGCTTCAACGAGGTCAGCCCGCGGAAGATCAGCTGCGACAGTGCCTTCATGTCGCTGACGTACATCTGGCCCGGGTCGAGGTGGTTGTAGCTGTCACGCTGGTACACGCGGATGGTGCCGCCGGAGCGGGCGCCCTTGACGGCGACGGCCGGGCCGGTGGAGTCGGCGGCGGTGCCCAGCGGGATCGCCTTGGCCTGGGCCGCGGCGTCCTCGTCCGTCTGGGCCTTGCCCTTGTTGGAGCCGCTGCCGCCGCTGCAACCGGTGAGCGCGAGTGATCCGGCCGCCAGGGCCACGATCACCGCGCGCGCTCTGCGCGTAGAAAATGCGTTCATGAGTTCCAAGCACCTGCCTGTCGGTTGGGGTCCAGATGTGCTGTCAGGAACAGACGGGTACGGGCCCGGCCGGTGGGGGTGACAGCAAGCCCCCTCAAGTGGACGATCAGCGCCCGGACTTGGGGTCGAAGGCGTCGCGGACCGAGTCTCCGAGCAGGTTGAAGCAGAGCACGAAGATCAGCATGGCCGCGGCGGGGAAGAGCAAGAAGGTGGGGTCGTTCTCGTAGTAGCGAGCGCCCGCCTGGAAGAGGCGGCCCCAGTCGGGTGTCGGCTCGATGATGCCGACGCCGAGGAAGGACAGTCCCGCCTCGGCGGTCACGAAGAGGGGGAGCATGTACGTGCCCTGCACCAGCACCGGCGTGACGACGTTCGGCAGCAGCTCCTTGCGGATGATCCGCCACGGCGAGGCACCGGTGATCTTCGCTGCCTCGACGAACTCCCGTTCACGCAGGGACAGGACCTGACCCCGCAGCAGGCGCGCGAGCCCCATCCACCCCAGGAACCACTGCACGATGATCAGCGCGCAGACCCGTACGTACGTGGGTGTCTCGTCGCCCGGCGGCACGAAGAGCGCCACCACGATGGGGGTGAAGGCCACGAAGGTCAGCTGGCTCGGGAAGGCCAGCAGGAAGTCGATCACCCGGCTCAGGAAGTAGTCGGTCTTGCCGCCGACATAGCCGGCCGTGACACCGATGATGATGCCGGTCAGCACGGTCAGGATGGTCACCACGACGGAGATCCCCAGCGACATCCGCATGCCGTAGATCAGCATCATGAACAGATCGCGGCCGAGCTGCGGTTCGATGCCGAACCAGTGCTCCGGGGAGATGCCGCCGTTGGGACCGGCCGGATAGGCGAACTCGTCGAGCAGATTGGGATCTTCGTTGCCGTAGAGCGTGTACGGGTCCTTGCCGTACAGCGAGCCGATCACCGGTGCCAGTGCCGCGACGACGAAAAAGGCGAGCACGACGATCGCGCACACCACGCCCATGCGATCGCGCTTGAAGCGCGTCCACATCAGCTGGCCGGGTGAACGGCCGGCGAGCTCACCGCTCTTGCCCTTCTTTCCCTTCTTCAGACCTTCAGGGCCAAGTCCCGGGGTATCGGACTTGGTAACCGCGGTCTGGGATGGACTAGTCATCGCGAAGTGCCCCCGCGCCGAGTTCTCTTGGAACGTGAAGCGGCGCCTGGTCGCACCGCTGGATGAGCGGACTTTCGCAAGTGATTTATGGCGGAGTCAAGGGGATCGGGTGTGCTTGCGAACAGGTCGTCTACTTCTTGAGCGAAGATTGCGCAGATCGACGCCAGGGCGTGCTTGACAGGAGGTCCGGATATGCGTCATGGGGGACATATGGCCATCAACCTCTTTAACATGAAGGCAACTTCACTGTCGCAACACCGATATACGGACGCGCCATGATGAACAACGTACGGCCGTGCGGGTGCCGTAGACCGGTCGGGGACGCCAGTCGGCGCCCCGGCCGGTCGCCGTTTTGCACCTGTTTGGCCCACCGTTCCGTACGGGTGTGTTGTCCCGGCGCCGGGACCGGAGTACACCTGCGGTAGACGCCTCGTATACGGGGCGCCGTGGACGACCCTGGTGCATCGACACGGACGGGGGGCGGGCCGTGTCCACAGTGCGGGACCGCGTTCTCACCCGCGGTGCGCGCCGCACCGGCGCGCTGGTCTGCCTGCTGCTCGCGCTGCTCAGCGCGGGCTGGATCCTCCGGGACCTCGCCGTCGCCCGGCACACCGCGGACGTGTGGTGGACCTGGCTCGGAGAGGCCCGCCGGCCACGGGAGTTGACCGCCTGGGCCACCTCGCCGCTCGACCCGCTGCTGGTCCTCGGCGCGCTCACCGCCGCGGCCGCCGCGCTGCGCCCCGCCGTCCCCGCACCCGTGGCCGCCGGCGCGCTGCTCTCCCTCGCGGCCGCCACCGCCCTGCTGCGCCTCCCCCTGACCTGGATGCTGGGCGCCGGCCGGCTGCCGGGGCCGCACGGCCACCTGGCGGCACAGGCACGGGCGAGTGCCCTCGTCCAGCTCGCGCTGGCCCTCGCCCTGTTCGCGGTGGTCGCGGCGCACCGGCGGACGGGCAGGCGGCCGGGCCGCCATACGGGGCGCCCCCGAGGGCTGCCGGAGGTGGCTTCGTCGGCCTACGGAGTCGTCCGTGCGGCGCCCCTCGGCGGCGACCCCGGCCCGCCCGGACGGCCATACCAGGGGCCGGCCGTGACCGCCGCCGCCGTCCTGGGCACCGCGGGTCCTGTCCTCGTCGCCTGGGAGATCCACTGGCGGATGCGGCTGGGCGGGGACGTCTACCGCACGGGGCTGCTCGGTGACGCGTCGGTCTCCCGCGCACTGCTGCAGCCGCCGGTGCACTGGCATGCGGCGGCGCTCGCCCTGCTGGCCATGGCGGCCGCGGCCGCCGCGCTGCGCCGCGCGCCGTGGGCCCGGCCCGCGGCGATCACCGCCGCGGCGCTGCTGGCCGTGCACGGCGCCGCCGCGCTCGCCTTCGCCCTGCACACCGGGGATCTCGGCCGCTTCGCCGCGCTGCCCGCCGGGGCCCGGCTGGAGCTGGCCACCGCCGCCTTCGTGGCGGCCGCCGGGCTGACCGCGCTGATCGCGGCCGCCTGCCCCGGCGTCGCCGCCGCCGGGGACACGGGCGGCGTGCGGGCGTACGGCTCCGCGCCCGGCGAGGCACGGCCCCCGCACGCCCCGCCCCCGCCGTCCACCCTCCCTCCGGGCTGGTGATCAGCCCCGGGCGGGCAGCGCCTCGGGGGCCCCGGCGGCGGACCGCCGTATCAGGAGGTCATCCCCAACGACCGTTTGAGGAAGTCGACCTGGAGCAGCAAGAGGTTTTCGGCCACCTGTTCCTGCGGCGTCATATGGGTCACGCCTGACAGCGGCAGCACCTCGTGCGGGCGGCCGGCCGCCAGCAGCGCCGAGGACAGCCGCAGCGAATGCGCCACCACCACGTTGTCGTCCGCGAGCCCGTGCACGATCAGCATCGGGCGGTGCGGCTCCGCCGCCTGGGCCAGTCCCTCGTCCGTGACCAGCGAGTTCTCCGCGTAGACCGCGGGCTCCTCGTCCGGGTGGCCGAGGTAGCGCTCCTGATAGTGGGTGTCGTACAGCCGCAGATCGGTCACCGGGGCGCCGACCACCGCCGCGTGGAAGACATCGGGTCGGCGCAGCGCGGCGAGCCCGGCGAGATAGCCGCCGAAGGACCAGCCGCGGATGGCCACCCGCCGCATGTCGAGGGGAAAGGATCCGGCCAGCGCCTGGAGGGCGTGGACCTGGTCGTCCAGCGCGATCTCCGCGAGGCGGCGGGAGACCGCCTTCTCCCAGCCGGGGGAGCGGCCCGGGGTGCCCCGGCCGTCCGCCACGATCACCGCGAACCCCTGGTCGGCGAGCCATTGCGAGGTCAGATGGGCGTTGTGCGAGGCGACCACCCGCTGGCCGTGCGGACCGCCGTACGGGTCCATCAGCACCGGCAGCGGACCATCGCCCTCCGCATATCCGCCCGGCAGCAGCACCGCGCACGGAATCTCCCGCTCCCCGGCCAGTACGAGGCGGGGCCGGGCGGTCAGCGCCGGCTCCTCGGCGTACGAACCGATCGTGGCGAGGGTCTTCTCCCCGCCGTCGGGGTCCAGCCGGACCACGTCCACCTGGGTGCCGGGGCGCTCCAGCGACGTCTGGGACAGCACGGTCAGCGCACCGCCGCGCACCGCCGAGGACACCGTCGGATACGGCCGCTCGCCCACCCGCTCCCAGCCGCCCTGGTCCCCGCTGCCGCGGAACCAGGCACGGTAGACGCCGATGTCGTGCATCTCGGTGCCGCTCGCGGAGAACAGGACGTCCTCCTCGCCGATGTCCAGTACGGCCCGCACGTGCAGCGGCGCCCCGGTCAGCGGACGGTCGCCGACGAAGAGCTTGCGTACGCCGCCCTCGTCCGCGATGCGCACCAGCCGGCCGTCCGGGGTCCAGGCCGGCACGCCGGGGAACGGCTCGACCCACACCTCGTCCTCGTCCTCGTGCACCGTGCGGGTCGCGCCGGTCGCGGTGTCGACGGCCAGATAGCGCTGGTCGCGCTGGTCGCGGGCCTGGACCAGCAGCAGCGGCGGACCGGCCGCCGACCAGTGGACGCGCGCCAGATAGGGGTAGCGCACGGTGTCCCAGCTGACGTCGGTGCGCGAGCCGTCCAGACCGAAGAGCGCGAGGGTCACCGCGGCGTTGGCGGTGCCCGCCGCCGGGTAGGCGACCTGGGCGGGCTCGCGGTCCGGATGCGCCGGGTCACAGATCCACCAGCGCCGCACCGGTGCCTCGTCGACCCGCGCGGCCAGCACCGCATCGCTGTCCGGCGACCACCAAAAGCCCCGGTAGCGGCCCATCTCCTCGGCCGCGATGAACTCCGCGAGGCCCCAGGTCACCTCGGGCCCGTCGGGCTCCGCCAGCACCCGGTCCGCCCGCGGGCCGCCGGCCCCGGCCGCGCCGTCGTCCGACGTGGTGGCGCCGTCCACCGCGACCACCCGCAGCCGGCCCTCCGCCACAAAGGCGACATGCCGCCCGTCCGGGGACGGACGGGGGTCCACCACCGGCCCCTGCACCGGGAGTTCGCGGGTCGTCCCGGCCCGCAGCTCGGAGACGAACAGCCGGCCCGAGAGCGGGAACGCCGCCAACTCCACCGCGGAGTCGGCCGCATAGCCGACGATGCCGGCCGAGCCCTCCCGGCTGCGCTCGCGGCGGGCCCGCTCCTGCGGGGGGAGCTGCTCCTCCGCGCCGGCCAGCAGGGCCCGCGGATCGGCGGCGGTGAACTCCCGTCCCTCGTCCAGGTCGAGCACCCACAACTGCTGGCTGCGATCGGTACCCGAGGCGGAGCGGAGGAAGGCGACGCGCCTGCCGTCGGGGGAGATGGTGTAGCCGCGCGGTGCGCCCAGAGTGAAGCGCTGCGTACGGGCGGATTGCCGCGGAAACGAAGGCTGTCCGGTCATGGCCCGAGCCTAGAGCCTGTCCGGCGGATCGGGGCCGGGTCCGCGGTACACGGGCGGCCCGCCGTCGCGGCCGTCCCGGGAAGGCCGGGGCTCACCGTGGTCGCGTCCGTGAAGATCGTGTGCGCCCCCACTCTGCTTCCGTGCTCCGACTTATGCGCTAGGACGGAAAGTTATGATCCCTTGCGCGTAGTGGGTACGGGGTAAAGAGCCCATGGCATACCCCGGTGCGCGGGTTTGCGGACGCGGTCCGCGCACCATCAACTCTGACCGGACCGTGTGTACTTGGAGGTGAGCCGCCGTGGCACTCTCGATTTCGGCGGTGGTGCTGCTGGCGATCATCGTCTTCTTGCTGGTCAAGAAGTCCGGACTGAAGGCCGCGCATGCTTTCGTCTGCATGCTGCTGGGCTTCTATCTGGCCAGCTCGTCCATCGCGCCGACGGTCAAGTCGCTGACGACGAACGTCGCCAGCATGATCGGGGGCATCAAGTTCTGAGCCGTCTTCGGACCGGCCCGCCGCCACCGCGCCCCCAGTCCGTCCGGCCGCACGGCCGGCGAACGGGTCCGCACGGTGGCGGCGGGCCGGTCGGCTCGTAGGGGAGTCGGCTCGTAGGGGACCCGCATGGGCGTCGGCTCGTAGGGGATTCGTGGGGGTCCCGTGCGGATCTCTTCCCGCCGGGGCCGCCGGCGCCGCCGGATTAGGCTGTCCGCATGACCGCCCACCCGCCGCCCCGCAGTGACCTCCCCGCCCGTCGGATCCTGTTCGTGCACGCGCACCCGGACGACGAGTCGA
The DNA here is from genome assembly GCF_053595675.1 of Streptomyces sp. NPDC002446. Classification (NCBI taxonomy): domain Bacteria; kingdom Bacillati; phylum Actinomycetota; class Actinomycetes; order Kitasatosporales; family Streptomycetaceae; genus Streptomyces; species Streptomyces sp. NPDC002446. The sequence continues at coordinate 18,072 of NZ_JBSFYC010000036.1, forward strand.
TCAACAACGGCGTGACCATGGCCAAGTACGCGGCCGAGGGCGCGCAGGTCACCCTCGTGACCTGCACGCGCGGCGAGGAGGGCGAGGTCATCCCGTCCGAGCTCGCCCATCTGGCGCCGGACCGCGAGGACGCGCTCGGGCCGTTCCGCGAGGGCGAGCTGGCCGCCGCGATGGCGGTCCTGGGCGTCACCGACCACCGCTTCCTCGGCGGGCCGGGCCGCTACCGCGACTCCGGGATGATGGGCGCCCCCCAGAACGAGCGGCCGGACTGCTTCTGGCAGGCCCCGCTCGACGAGGCCGCCGCCGACCTGGTGGCCGTCATCCGCGAGGTCCGCCCGCAGGTTCTGGTCACCTATGACCCGAATGGCGGATACGGGCACCCCGACCACATTCAGGCGCACCGCGTCGCCATGCGCGGCGCGGAGCTCGCCGCGCGGGCGGACTTCCGGCCCGAGCTGGGCGCCGCGTATGCGATCGGGAAGATCTACTGGAACTGCAACCCCCGTTCCGCGGTCGAGGAGGGCTTCGCGCGGCTGCGCGCCGCAGGCCACGGCTTCCGCGGCATCGCCGCCGTCGACGAGGTGCCCGGCGTGGTGGCGGACTCCGAGGTCACCGCGTCGATCGCCGGCGACCCGGCGTACGCGGCCGCGAAGGCCGCCGCGATGCGCGCGCACTACACCCAGATCGCGGTCGACGGGCCGTTCTTCGCGCTCTCCAACGACCTCGGGCAGCCGCTGTTCGGTACGGAGCACTATCGGCTGGTGCGGGGCGCGGCGGGCGCGACCGCCGGCGGGAGCGAGGGTGACCTCTTCGCAGGTATCGGCGAAATGGTGGGTATGGAGGAGAGTGCCCGGATTGAGGAGGCGGCGGAATGAGCGCGGCGAAGAGCGGTGGCGGCGGTAACGCGAAGGACGGCGCGGCCGCCGGCAAGGGGCAGCGGTCGCGGGCGGGTTCGGGCGGTGCGTCCGGCGCCGGGTCCCGGCCGCGGTCCGGCCCGCCCGCGACACCGCCCGCCGGGTCCGCGCCGAACGCGCCGCTGACGCCCGGCCGGATCGGCATATACGTGCTGCTCCTGGTCGCGGGCGTGCTGGTCGCGATCGCCGGAACGCTGGTGCAGGCGGCCTGGTTCCCCGGGGGGCTGGTGCTGGCGCTGGGCGGCGTCGGCGGCCTGTTCTACGGGGGCGCCAGGGCGACCGGCACCCCGGCCGGTGTGCTGGCGCCCGGGGCGGCCTGGCTGGTGACCGTGTTCCTGCTGCTCGGCGAGGTACGGCCGGAAGGTGACTTCCTCTTCAGCCCGGGTGCCGGCTCGTACATCTTCCTGCTGGGCGGCATCCTGGCGGCTGTGATCTGCGCCACCGCCGCGCAGATGCGCGCTACGGGCGTACGGCACAGCCGAGTTGGCGGATGACGTGGTCCATACCGGGACGGATGCCGCGCCGGTCCGGGTGAAGTCCGGGTGAACGGCCCGGGTACGGGGGTACCGCCCACGGCGGCGGTCTTCGTACGCTCCCCGGGTGTCCGCCCGCGGCGGACAGTATGGTGGTGCGCGCCGTCGCGCCGCCCTGGGGGCACCCCCCGGCCACGGGCCGGGGAACATCTCTGACGAGCGGCGGAGCCAACCGGGAGAACCTGCTTTGAGTCGTGAATCTGACAGTTCGTCCTCCGGCCCCCAGGGCCGTGGCGGAGCCGCGTACCCGTCGGGGACGCCGCCGTACGGCTCGCCCAGGGGAGATGCCGACGAGGCGCTGGCACCAGGTGCCGCGGCGCAGCCGGAGGAGCCCAAGACCGAGACCACGCTGACGACGCGGATCAAGATCAACATTCCGGGGTCGCGCCCCATCCCGCCGGTCGTCGTGCGCAAGCCCGTCGGCGAGGACTCCGCCCGGAGCGGACCGGCCTCGTCCGCCGGCTCCCGTGGTGCGCCGCGCACCGCGCGCGGCGGCGAGCGCGCCGCGGAGCGTACGGCGAACACCGCCAGGCCCGACGTCCCCGCGGACGAGACCACCACGGGCGCCGCGTCCGACAAGGCCAGCGACTGGTTCGCGCCGCGCAAGCCGCAGGGCGGGCCGTCCGGTTCGTCCTCGACCACCGGCACCCACGCGGCGCCGGCCGCACCGGGCGGCGCGGTGCCGCCGCGCGCCACGCCCCAGCAGCGCCCCGACCTGCCGTACTTCTCCGACGGTCCGGCCCCGCAGGGCGGCGCGTCACCGTTCGACGGCGGTCCCGGGCCGAGCGGTGGGTCGCCCTTCGACGGCGGTCCGCGCGGCGCCGCCTCGCCGTTCGACGGTGCGGAGCACGGCGGCGGCTCGCCGTTCGACGGCGCGGGGCGCGGTGACGGACCGGCGTTCGATCCGCCGGCCGGACTCGCGCGCGACCACAGCCCGTTCGAGGCCCCGGCGGGCCCCAGCGGCCCGACGACCGGGCCGGCCCGCGGCACCTCCGCGCTCAACCTCCCGCCCGGCTTCAGCGACCCGCTGGCCAACGCCGGCTCCGCACCCCGGATCGGTGACGACACCGCGGAGCTCACTCCGCAGCCGCCCGCGCCGCTCACCGGACCGGGCAGCGGCGTCGGCGCCGGCGGGGGCATCTCGGGCGGACTGCCCGGCGGGCAGAGCGCCGCGGTGCCCGGCGGCCCGAAGGGCAAGCGCGGTGCGAAGGGCGCCCCTCCGGGCGGCCCCGCAGGCCGTGACCGGGTGTCCGGCGACACGCTGGTCAGCGGCATCCCGGCGGTCCCCGGGGCCGACGGACCGTCCGCCCCGTCGCCGTTCGCGGCCACCCCGGCCGGCGACGCCGCCCCGAAGCCGCGGCCCAAGATCCCCGAGCCGATCAACCCGCCCAAGAAGGGCCGCAACAAGCTCGTCCTCGCGGGTGTCGCGGTCGTGGTCCTGGCCGGTGTCGCCTACGGCGCGGGCCTGCTGCTCGACCACGCCGACGTGCCCAACGGCACCACCGCGCTGGGCGTCGACATCGGCGGCACCAGCAAGGAGGAGGCCGTCAAGAAGCTGGAGGCGGCGCTCAAGCAGAGCCGTAACGCGCCGCTCAAGCTCACCGTCGACGGCAAGGCCGTCACCCTCCAGCCGGCCAGGGCGGGCCTGGACATCGACCCGCAGGCGACGGTCCGCAACGCGGCCGGGCGGGACTACAACCCGGTCTCCGTCATCGGCTCGCTGTTCGGCGGCACCCGCACCGCCAAGCCGGCGATGATCGTCGACGACGAGAAGCTGCAGGTCGCGCTGGAGAACGCCGCCGGACCCGGGGGCGCCGCCCAGGACGGCGGGATCACCTTCGAGAACGGCAAGGCGGTGCCGCACTACGGCGTGCCGCACAAGGCGATCGACGTCAAGGCGTCCAAGGACAAGATCGCCGACGCCTATCGGGACCGCATCACGACCGGCAACGACACGCCGGTGGTGCTCGCCGCGAGCACCCAGCAGCCGAGGGTCAGCAAGGCCGCGGTGGACAAGGCGATGAAGCAGTACGCCGAGCCCGCGATGTCCGGACTGGTGACGGTCCGCACGGACCCGGGGCACACGGTCTCCTTCAGCCCGCAGAAGTCCATCCCGAAGTTCCTGTCCTTCAAGATCGGCAGCAATGGCGAGCTGGTGCCGTACTACGACCGGCAGGCCCTCAAGGCGCTCTACGGCGACACCTTCAACGGCGTACTGCTGACCAAGGGCGACGGTTCCAAGAAGCCGGTCGCGGTCGAGGAGGTGGCCAGCGCGGTCGGCAAGGCGCTGCAGGGCACCACCCCGGCCGAGCGGATCCAGACCATCGGGGCGGACGGCGGCTGACCTTCCAACCGCCCGGAACCGCAGGTGAACGGGCCCCGAGGGGGTCTTCTCGGCACGCTCCGAGAAGACCCCCGCGGGGCCTCACCCATGACAGATGTCATGGCGGAGTGCGGATATCCGACACTGCCGGGCGGCGGGCGGATCCCGGAAGCTGAAGAGCATGACGACCACAGCGACCACCACAGCCACCACCGCTCGGGAGGCGGGCGGCCGGGCACCCGTGGTCAGCTTCCGTCAGGTCAGCAAGAGTTACGGCGCGGTGCGCGCGGTGGCCGACCTGAACCTGGAGCTGTATCCGGGAGAGACCGTCGCCCTCCTCGGCCCGAACGGCGCCGGCAAGTCCTCGACCCTCGACCTGCTCCTCGGGCTGCGCACCGCCGACTCCGGCAGCGTGACCCTGTTCGGCACGACCCCGCAGCGCGCCATACAGCAGGGCCGGGCCGGCGCGATGCTGCAAAGCGGCGGCCTGATGGAGGGCGTCAAGGTCAAGGAGCTGGTCCGGCTGGCCCGCGATCTGCATCCGCGCGGCTACCCCCTCGACCAGATCATGACCGCCGCCGGCATCACGGACATCGCCGACCGCATGGTCGACAAGCTCTCCGGAGGCCAGGAGCAGCGGGTGCGCTTCGCCCTGGCCACCGCCGGCGCCCATGACCTGATCGTGCTGGACGAGCCGACCACCGGTATGGACGTCTCGGCCCGGCAGAGCTTCTGGGGGGCGATGCGCCGGCAGGCCCGCCAGGGCCGTACGGTCCTCTTCGCGACGCACTACCTCGAAGAGGCCGACGAAGTCGCCGACCGGGTGATCGTGCTGCACCGCGGCCGGGTGCTGGCCGACGGGAGCGCCGCCGAGATCAAGGCCAGGGCCGGCATCCGCCGGATCAGCTTCGAGCTCGACGCCCCGGTCGACCATGACGCCCTGTCCGGCCTGCCGGCCCTGACCTCGCTGGCCGTGTCCGAGAGCGGCCCGGCCGCGGGCTCCGGCCGCCGGACGGTCCGCATCCAGTCCCAGGACGCCGACGCCACCGTCCACGCCGTGTACGCCCTCGGCCTTCGCCCGCGGCATCTGGAGGTCTCCGGCCTCGGCCTGGAGCAGGCCTTCCTCGCCCTCACCACGGCGTCCGATGCCACCGATGCCACCGATGCCACCGCCGGGGAGGCGGCCCGATGACCACTCTGATCAAGCTGGAGATCGTCCGCGCGCTGCGCAACAAGAAGTTCATGTTCTTCTCGGTGATCTATCCGCCGGTGCTGTATCTGATCATCGCCGGTGGCGCGGACAGCCGGCCGATCCCCGGCATGAAGCTGGACATGGGGCTCTACTACATGGTCTCCATGGCCGCGTTCGGCGCCATGACCGCCGTGCTGCTGGGCAACAGCGAGCGCATCGCCAAGGAGCGCGAGAAGGGCTGGGTGCGGCAGCTGCGGCTGACGGCCCTGCCGGGGCGCGGCTATGTCGCGGCCAAGATGGCCGCCGCCGCGACGGTCAGCCTGCCCTCGATCCTGCTGGTCATGAGCGTCGCCGCGGCCGTCAAGGGCGTCCGGCTCGACGCCTGGCAGTGGATCGCCATCGCCGCGGGCACCTGGCTCGGCAGTTTCGTCTTCGCCGCGCTGGGCGTCGCCCTCGGCTATCTGGCCACCGGTGACGCGGTCCGCCCGATATCCATGCTCGTCTACTTCGGCCTGGCGTTCCTCGGCGGCCTGTGGATGCCGCTGACGATCCTGCCGCAGTGGGTGCAGAACATCGCCGAGTGGCTGCCGACCCATGCCTACGCGGCGCTCGGCACGGCGGTCGAGGGTGGCGGCGCCCCGCATGTGAAGGACATGGTGATACTCGCCGTGTATCTGGTGGTCTTCGCCGCCGGAGCGGCCTGGCTCTACCGAAAGGACAACCGCACGGCATGAGCAGTCCGGAGACCGAGTGCAACCCGGTGATGATCGGGACGGCGCCGCGCAACCGCCGTCAGGCGGCGGTGAAGTCCCTGTGGATCGTGATCTGGTTCCTGTATCTGGCCGGACCGGTCGGACAGCTGCTGGACGGCGGCCTGTCCGCACGGGCCGAGGTCCTGGGCTGGCTGGGCCTGATCACCTTCGTCGGCACCTACTTCGTACTCGTCTTCCGGCACATGATCCACCTCTCGACCAGCGGCGTGCTGGTGCGGGCGACGGTGGTGTTCCTCGTGGTGCTGGCCGTCGCCCTGTCGGTGACGCTGGGCCCCAACTGGCTGGTGCTGTTCACCTTCACGTGCGTCGCCTCCGCCGTGACGCTGTCCTTCAAGGAGTCCCGCTGGATCATCCCGGCGCTGACCGCCGTGCTGATCGCCATCGGCATGCGCTACGCGGACGTGCGGATATATCTCTTCGCCTACGCCCTGCCGTGTCTGCTCAGCGGCTTCGCCATGGTCGGCGTGCAGTATCTGATCCGTACGACCGCGGAGCTGCGCGCCGCCCGCCAGGAGGTGGCCCGCCTCGCCGCCAACGAGGAGCGGCTGCGCCTCTCCCGCGATCTGCACGACCTCCTCGGCCACTCCCTCTCGCTGATCACGCTCAAGAGCGAGCTGGCCGGGCGGATGCTGCCCGACCGGCCGGCGGACGCCGCCCAGCAGGTCGCCGACATCGAGCGGGTCAGCAGACAGGCGCTGGTCGACGTCCGGGAGGCGGTCACCGGCTACCGCCGCCCCCGGCTCGTCGTCGAGCTGGCCGGGGCGCGCGCCGCGCTGCGCACCGCCGGGGTCGCGGTCACCGTCGACCCGGCGCTGGAGGGCGAGCACCGCTTGCTCGCGCCCGACGAGGAGGGCGCGCTGGCCTGGGCGCTGCGCGAGGCCGTCACCAACGTCGTACGGCACAGCGGCGCCCGCCGCTGCGAGCTGCTGCTCACCGAGGAGTGGGAGGCCGACGAACGCCGCAGTCTGTGCCTGACCGTGCTCGACGACGGTGCCGGCCCGCCCCGCGCCCAGCAGGACGGCAACGGCCTCAGCGGCCTGCGGGAACGCCTCGCCCTGGCCGACGGCCGCCTGGAGACCGGCCCCGCCCCCCGCGGCCGCGGCTTCGCCCTGCGCGCCTGCGTACCGCTGACCCCCGCCCCCGCCGGCGCGCCGGAGGCCACCGCGTACACCCCCTCCGGGCCCGGGACCGGCCCGCGGGCCGCCTCCCCGGACGCCCCCGCCCGCGAGGGCTCGGCGTAGGCACACCCGGCACCGGGGCCGGTGCCGTACGTCCGAGGGCCCGTCCGGCGGGTCAGGGGCGGGGTCCTAAGCTGGCGGGCATGATCAGGTTGCTGCTGGCCGAGGACCAGTCGATGGTCCGGGAGGCGCTGGCCGCGCTGCTGTCGCTGGAAGGGGACCTGGAGGTCGTCGCGCAGGCGGCCCGCGGGGACGAGGTGCTCCCGGCGGCGCGGGCACAGGACGTCGATGTCGCGCTGCTGGACATCGAGATGCCCGGCATCAGCGGGCTGGACGCGGCGGCCGCGCTGCGCGCCGAGCTGCCCGGCGTGAAGATCGTCATCCTCACGACCTTCGGCCGGCCCGGCTATCTGCGCCGCGCCATGGAGGCCGGCGCCGACGCCTTCCTGGTCAAGGACGCCCCGGCGGCCCGGCTCGCGGACGCGGTACGGCGGGTGCTCGGCGGTGAGCGGGTCATCGACCCGGTGCTGGCCGCGGCCGCGCTCGCCGACGGCGCCAGCCCGCTGACCGAACGCGAGCGGCAGGTGCTGCGGACGGCCGCCGACGGCTCCACCAACGCCGAGATCGCCCGCGCCCTGCATCTGTCCCAGGGCACGGTCCGCAACTACCTCTCCACCGCCATCCAGAAGACCGGCGCCCGCAACCGCGCCGAGGCGTTCCGCACGGCCCGCGACAAGGGCTGGCTGTAGCGGCCCCGGGAGCGGCGCCGGGGGCAGCCCCGGCCACCGGCCGCCGCCCCGGTCGTCCACGGGACCTTCGCCCCTGTGCGGTGTCCGGCGGCGTCCCGCAGGCTTGAAGTGTTATGCCTGCCAACCGACCCGCGGAGAACGGCCGCCGCGCCACCGGGCTGCTGATCCTCGCGATCCTCGTCGTCACCACCCTGGACGCGACGACCGGCCCCGAGCTGCACATCTCGGCCTTCATGGGCATCGCCCCGCTGTACGCCGCGCTGCGCTGCTCATACCGCCAGACGCGTCTGGTGGCGGCCGTCTTCGTGGTCTGCCTGACCTACGTCGACATCTTCACGGTGCCCGACTGGGCCCCGGCCAGCCGGGTCGTCGGCATCTTCGGCGCGGTCCTGGTGGCGGTCTTCTCCCTGGTGCTGTGCCGCACCCGTCTGCAGCGCGAGGCGCTGCACGCCCGCACGAGCCTGGTGGCCGACACGGTGCAGCGGGCGATGCTGCGCGAGCTGCCGCTGAGCGCCGGACCGGTCGAGGCGTACGGCTTCTATGTCTCCGCGCAGGAGGGCGCCCGGGTCGGCGGCGACATCTACGAGGCCGTCGAGACCCCGCACGGGCTGCGGCTGATGATCGGCGACGTACAGGGCAAGGGCATGCCGGCGATCGGCGCCGGCCTGGAGGTGCTGGCGTCGTTCCGGGAGGCCGCGCACTACCAGGACTCCCTGGAGTCGGTGGCCGAGCGCATGGAGAGCGCGCTGACCCGCTACAACACCCGCTCCGTCGAGCAGGGCACCGACGAGCGCTTCGTCACCGCGCTGCTGATGGAGGTGCGCGACGAGCCGGGGCGGGCGCAGGGCCGGGTGCTGTCCTGCGGCCACATCCCGTACTACCTGGTGCGCGACGGCGCGGTGTACGAGCGCCGGGACGGCGAGGGCGGGCTGCCGCTGGGCCTGGGCACGCTCAGCGCCGAGCCGCGCCGCAGCGTACGGGTCCACCCGCGGCCGGACGACTGGGTCGTGCTGTGCACGGACGGCGTCACCGAGGCGCGCGGCCAGGACGGCGAGTTCTACCCGCTGGCCGAGCGGCTGGCCGGCTGGACCGGCCTGGAGCCGGCCGAGCTGGCCCGCACCCTCCGCGCCGACCTGGAACGCTTCACCGGCGGCGAGCTGCTCGACGATGCCACCGCACTGGTCGTCCGGCGCAGGACGCCTCCCGCGGGGCTCGCGGCCGCGGCCTCCGGTACGGCACTGCCCCGGCCGACGCCGGACGCACCCCCGCCGCCGCTCAGTTGAGCATGGCGCGCGCCGCGGCGGCCTCGCGGCGGATCGCGGCCGCGCCGGCCGGCTCGACCGGCGCCACGACCTGCGCGTACTCCTCCAGCTCGGCCGCCCCGGCGAGGAACTCGCCCCGCTGCACGAGCAGCCTGGCCCGCTCATGGCGCAGCCGCGCCGGATGGCTCGGCAGCAGCAGCGACAGATCCAGCGCCCACAGCTGCACCGCGCTGTGCTCCGGGCGGGCCTGCGCCCAGGCCCGGATGTTGTTGAGCACCCGCAGCACGATCTCCAGCGGCCCGGCGGGCGTGGTCACCTGCTCGGTCAGCCGCCCGCCGGTCGCCCCCGCGACCAGCAGCGCCGCGTCGCCGTCGGTGAGCGGCCGCCCGCCCGCGAACGGATCGGCCAGTACGTGGGCCCCGTACGGGTCGCCGAAACCGACGACGAAGTGCCCCGGCAGCGCCACCCCGTACACGGGTGCGCCGGCCCGCCGGGCGACCTCCATCCACACCACCGACAGCATGATCGGCAGGCCCCGGCGGCGCCGCACCACCTCGTGCAGCAGCGAGGACTCCAGCCGCCGGTAGTCAGCGGGGGAGCCGCCGAAGCCGCAGCGGGTGCCGAGCAGCTCGGCGAGGTTGCGGGCCCAGGCGCCGGGGCCGCCGGCAGGGGAGTACGGCAGCAGGCCGGCCAGGCGGTCCAGTTCGATCTGGACGTCGTCGAAGTCCGTCTCGTCCAGCCCGGGATCGGCCTCGGCGCCGATCAGCAGGCACAGCAGCACCAGATCGGGCGCCTCGGCGCGCGCGGCGTCGGCGAACATCCGACGCCGCGCGGCACGGGCGCGCTGCTCCGGCTCGGGCTCCCGGGGCATCTCCGGCTCGGGTTCCTGGGGCATCCGTCTCCCCTGTCAGTCCCGGCCGCCCGGCAGGGCACACCGGTAGTGGTAGCCGTGGTGGTCGCTGAAGCCGAGCCGGTCGTAGAACGCCAGGGCGCCCGCGTTGTCCGCCTCGACCTGCAGGTACGCCGCGGAGGCACCCTCGTCCAGGGCCCGCTGGGCGAGCGCCGCCATCACCAGTGTGGCCAGCCCCTGCCGCCGCTGCGCCGGGTCCACCTCCAGTGCCGCGAACCCCGCCCAGCGCCCGTCGACGACCAGGCGGCCGATCGCGGCCGTTGCGCCCTGCGCGCCGGGCACCGTGGCGAACCACACCGACGGGCCGCCGGTCAGCACCTTGCGCGCGTCGGCCGTGAGACCGCCGCTCTGGCCGGTCCGGTTGTACAGCGCCAGCCACTGCGCGTCCGGTTCCCGGGAGAGCGTGACGCGGGAGAGCTCGGCCGCGGTGTCGGCGAGCGGCGCCAGCGCCGCGATCCGGACGCTGGTGTGCCCTTCGCCGGACCAGCCGCGCGCGGCCAGCTCGGCGGCCAGTTCGCCGCCGGTGCCCGCCCGCCCGGTGGCCACCGCGATGACCGCCGGCAGCCCGCGGGCGCCGTACCAGCGCACGATCCGCTCCAGGGCGTCATCCAGCGGGACGCCGGGGTCGCCCAGGGGCAGTACGGAATTGGCCCGCCGGGTGAAGCCCCCCGAGGCGCGCAGCGTCCACTCCCCGAGACGCTCTGTCTCGATGGCCGGCCAGCCCCGGGCCGCGACCTCCTGGAGCTCCCGTGCGCCGGCCGCGGGCAGCTTTCTGCGGGGCGGGGTGGCGGGCACGACCTTCGCCGCCACCAGCGAGGATTCCCCGACCCGTACGCACTCCCCGCTGCGACGTGTGATGCTCAGCACACCCTCGTTCCAGGATGTGAGAACACCGACCACGTCCGTGAACGCCGGTTCCCCGGGCCCACCCCCCGTGCGGCGCCGGACGGATACCCTTTTGCCCACGTCAGCACGGGTGATCCGGACTTCCGCGTGACCGCCGGCCAGGAATTCCATCGCTCAAACCGCCCCTCTTGTTCGTCTCGTGCCCGGGAACGGAGATACTAGGTGGCGGGCATCGACGACGCCGCGCTCCCGCGCGCCCAGCGGCGGTACTGCCAATCGGTCCGCCGGCCCTACCGAGGAGGAACGACAGCGTGACCTACGTCATCGCGCAGCCTTGTGTCGACGTCAAGGACAAGGCGTGCATCGAGGAGTGCCCGGTCGACTGCATCTACGAGGGCAGCCGCTCCTTGTACATCCACCCGGACGAATGCGTCGACTGTGGCGCCTGTGAGCCGGTCTGCCCGGTCGAGGCGATCTTCTACGAGGACGACACCCCGGAGGAGTGGAAGGACTACTACAAGGCGAATGTGGAGTTCTTCGACGAGCTCGGCTCTCCCGGTGGCGCCAGCAAGCTCGGCCTGATCGAGCGTGACCACCCCTTCATCGCGGAGCTGCCGCCGCAGAACCAGTAACGACCCGGGGATCCGAGGGGAGCTCGCCGCTCCCCGGGGTCTTTGCGTCGTCAGCGGTCGCACGGCGCCGCCTGCCCGGTCCCGTACGGCCACCGCCGTACGGGACCGAAGCGTGTGCGCCGAGCGTCCCGGCACCACCGAGAAAGAGAGCACCGTGGGCGCAGCAGCCTCCACCCCCCAGCCCGAATCCCCCCGCGCGTCGCTCCGCGACCGGCTGCCCGCATTCCCCTGGGACCGCCTGGAGCCGTACAAGACCACCGCCGCCGCGCACGCCGACGGGATCGTCGACCTGTCCGTCGGCACCCCGGTCGACCCGGTCCCCGCGGTGGTCCAGCAGGCGCTGACCGCGGCGGCCGACAGCCCCGGCTATCCGACGGTGTGGGGGACGGCCGCGCTGCGCGACGCGCTCACCGGCTGGGCCGCACGCCGCCTGGGCGCCAGGGACCTGGCGCACACCAACGTGCTGCCGGTCGTCGGCTCCAAGGAGCTGGTGGCCTGGCTGCCGACCCAGCTGGGCCTCGGCCCCGGCGACAAGGTCGCCTACCCGCGCCTGGCCTACCCGACGTACGAGGTCGGCGCCCGGCTGGCCGGTGCCGAGCCGGTCGTCTACGACGACCCCTGGGACCTGGACCCCAGCGGTCTGAAGCTGCTCTGGCTGAACTCCCCGTCCAACCCCACCGGCCGGGTGCTCGGCGCCGACGAGCTGCGCCGCGCCGTCGCCTGGGCACGCGAGCACGGGGTGCTGCTCTTCAGCGATGAGTGCTACCTCGAACTGGGCTGGGAGGCCGACCCGGTCTCCGTGCTCCACCCGGACGTCTGCGGCGGCTCCCTCGACGGGATCGTCGCCGTCCACTCGCTCTCGAAGCGCTCCAACCTCGCCGGCTACCGCTCCGCCTTCCTCGTCGGCGACGCCGCGGTCCTCGGCGATCTGCTCCAGATCCGCAAGCACGGCGGCATGATGATCGGCGCGCCCGTCCAGGCCGCCACCGTCGCCGCGCTCGCCGACACCGCGCACGTCGCCGAGCAGCGCGAGCGCTACGCCCGCCGCCGGGCCGCGCTGCGCGGGGCCTTCGAGGCCGCGGGCTTCCGCATCGAGCACAGCGAGGCGTCGCTCTACCTCTGGGCGACCCGCGACGAACCCTGCTGGGACACCGTCGGCGCGCTCGCCGAACGCGGCATCCTCGTCGCCCCCGGCGAGTTCTACGGCCCGGCGGGGGAGCGGTTCGTACGGATCGCCTTCACCGCCACCGACGAGCGGATCGACGCCGCGGTGCGCCGCCTGGCGGGGTGAGCCGGGGCGCGGACACGCACACGCGCGGGGGCCCGGGGAGAGAGAACTCCCCGGGCCCCCGCGCGTGGTTCACGCGGTCCAACGGCCTGGTCAGCGGCCGCCGTGGACCGGCATGCCGCCGAGCAGGAGCGGCAGGGCGGTGCCCAGGACCCCGTTGTTGGCCGGCAGGATGTTGGTCGGCGCGCCCTTCTTGGCGACCCCCCTGGTGACCGGACGGACCACGCGCTCCGCCTTGGCGGCGGCACCCTGGGCGGCGGGGGCGGCCTTCTGGGCGAGCGGCTTCGCGGTCTCGATGAGCCCCGGGGCGAGCTTCGTCACCGCCTTGTTGGCGGTCTTGTTCAGCACGCGGGCGCCGTCCTGCGCGGCGTGGTTGAGGGACTTGTTGGTGCTCTGGGAGTCCAGGGGTGCGGTCAGCCCGCCCACCAGGTCGGGCGCCTTGACGGGCAGTGCCGCAGCGCTGGCGGTACCGGCCGCACCGACCACAGGAGCGGCGCCTGCTGCGACGAGCAGAGCGGCTCGGGCGATCCGACGCGTAACGGGGAGGGACATGGTGCTCCTTTTACGGAGAAGGACTCGTTCTTCTGACAGATGTGCCATGTCCGCCGGGCGGACGCACTGACTACCGCTTCAGACCCCCGAAGGTTTCGGTGAATTCCGGTAAAGAATTGGTAACGCGACACATATTCGGCCGTGGGGAAAGGCGGGCAATATTGCACGGCCCGAAGGGGCCCCGAGGCGCCACAGCCCTTTGTTCACAAGGGAATTGGCGCGCAACGGAACGCCGTCCGGACGCGGTGATCCCAATTCCCTTACGCGCAACGGGAATTGGCGCCGCACGAATTTCCGGGTCTCTTGAGGGGGACCCTGCGGACTATTGCGCGGTGATGATATGAACGTCGCGCGCGGCCGCGGCCGAGCCGGCCGGCCCGCGCTGCCAGCCCTTGTCCGCATCGGCCGCCGACCATGTCCGGCCGGCGTAAGAGATCTGTTCGATGCGCAGCTCCGCGGAGTGCGCCATCGCCCACATGGCCAGCTCCCAGCCGCGCCGTGCGGCATCATCGCCCGCCGCCACCGGGCCGCCCTGCCGCACCGGCACCGTCAGACCGCGGTCGCCGCCCGCGCCGCGCCCCGCGGAAACCGCCGCACGCGGCAGCACCTCGGGCCCGAACTCCCGCACCAGCTTCTCCCGCACCTTCGCGGCGCCGCCCGCCTTGCTGTCCACCGGGCGGCTCTCCGTGCAGGTCATCGCGCTCCCGTCGCGGCCGGTCAGCGCCCCGGTCAGCCGCGCGGCGTTCGCCTCGTGCTTCGCGTAGGCCTGCGGATAGCCGCTGCGCTGCACCTTCTGCGCGGCGACCGTCAGCGGCAGCCGGGAGTAGCCGGGCACCTTGGCCAGATGCCGGTAGAACTCCCCGGCCGCGTACACCGGGTCCATGATCTGCTTGACGGTTCCCCAGTCCTGGGACGGCCGCTGCTGGAAGAGCCCGACCGAGTCCCGGTCGCCGAAGTCGATGTTGCGCAGCCCCGACTCCTGCATCGCGGTCGCCAGCGCGATGGTCACCGCCCGCTCCGGCAGTCCGCGCGAGGACGCCACCGCCGAGATCGTCGCGGCGTTGGCGGCCTGTTCGGGGGAGATCTCGTACGCCTTCCCGTCCCCTTCGGCGCGCACCGTGCAGCGCGGCGCCCCCGGGCCGCCGGTCACGTACTGCACCACCAGATAGCAGGCCAGTCCGAGGAGCACGGCGAAGGCGGCGGCGGTACGCCACAGACGCGTGCGGCGGTGGGGGGCTACGGGCTGGGCGGACACGAGCCCACCGTACTGGAGTGCTGCCGATAGGGTCGGATCCATGGAGCGCTCCACACACCACCCCGCCCTCGACCTGTCGCTCGACGCCGCCGCGCTCACCGCGCAGCTGGTCGACTTCCCCTCCGAGAGCGGCGACGAGCAGGACCTCGCCGACGCCGTCGAGCACGCCCTGCGGGCGCTGCCGCATCTGCGCGTCGACCGGTACGGCAACAACGTCGTGGCCCGCACCGACCTGGGCCGCGCCGAGCGGGTGGTGCTCGCCGGACACCTCGACACCGTCCCGATCGCGGACAACGTCCCGTCCCGGCTCGACGAGGACGGCGTCCTGTGGGGCTGCGGCACCTGCGACATGAAGTCCGGCGTCGCCGTGCAGCTGCGGATGGCCGCCACGGTCCCCGCGCCCAACCGCGACCTGACCTTCGTCTTCTACGACAACGAAGAGGTCGCCGCCCACCTCAACGGCCTCGGCAAGGTCGCCGACGCCCACCCCGACTGGCTCGCCGGAGACTTCGCCGTCCTCCTGGAGCCCTCCGACGGCCAGGTGGAGGGCGGCTGCCAGGGCACCCTGCGGGTCCTGCTGCGCACCACCGGGGAGCGCGCGCACTCCGCCCGCAGCTGGATGGGCGCCAACGCCATCCACGCCGCCGCCCCGATCCTGGCGAAGCTCGCCGCGTACGAGCCGCGCCGCCCCGTGATCGACGGCCTGGAGTACCGCGAGGGCCTCAACGCCGTCCGCATCGACGGCGGTGTGGCCGGCAACGTGGTCCCCGACGCCTGCACGGTCACCGTCAACTTCCGCTATGCACCCGACCGCACTCCTGACGAGGCGATCGCCCACGTGCGCGAGGTCTTCGCGGACTGCCCGGTGGACGAGTTCCTCGTCGACGACCACTCTCCGGGCGCGCTGCCGGGGCTCTCCCACCCGGCGGCCAGGGCGTTCATGGAGTCCGTCGGCGGCACCGCGATGCCCAAGTTCGGCTGGACCGACGTGTCCCGCTTCAGTGCCCTGGGCGTCCCGGCCGTCAACTACGGCCCCGGCGCCCCGCTGCTCGCGCACAAGAAGGACGAGCGGGTCGCGGTCGAGCGCATTCTGCACTGCGAGGAGCGGCTGCGCGCCTGGCTGACCGCCTGAGAACCCGCCCGCGGCCTTGGGGACCGGCTGCCGACCGATCTCGTCCGAGCTGAATTCCCCTGCTCTTCATGTCCGCGGATCTACGCTGAAACGGCAAACGATCTGTCTGCGGAGGGAGCACGTCATGGCCAGTCCCGAGGGAGCGCCGGTCCCCGAGGAGCAGCGGCTGGGGCCCGTTCTGCGCCGTCACGACCAGGTGCAGGCCGGCACCACGGACCAGCGGCTGCTGGACTCCGAGGGCCCTTCCGAGTGGGTGCACACCGATCCCTGGCGTGTGATGCGCATCCAGTCCGAGTTCGTCGAGGGCTTCGGTGCGCTGGCCGAGCTGGGCCCGGCCGTCAGCGTCTTCGGCTCGGCCCGGACGCCGCGCGACTCCAAGGAGTACGACGCCGGTGTGCGCATCGGGCGGGCCCTGGTCGACGCCGGGTTCGCGGTGATCACCGGTGGCGGCCCCGGCGCGATGGAGGCCGCCAACAAGGGCGCCAACGAGGCCGGCGGGGTCTCTGTCGGGCTGGGCATCGAGCTGCCCTTCGAGCAGGGCATGAACGACTATGTGAACCTCGGCGTCGACTTCCGGTACTTCTTCGTACGGAAGACGTGTTTTGTGAAGTACGCCCGCGGGTTCGTGGTGCTCCCCGGCGGCCTCGGCACGCTCGACGAGCTCTTCGAGGCGCTCACCCTCGTCCAGACCCGCAAGGTCACCCGCTTCCCGATCGTGCTGTTCGGTACGGCCTACTGGAGCGGACTGGTCGACTGGCTGCGCGACACGGTCATCGCCGAGGGCAAGGCGTCGATGCACGACCTGGAGCTCTTCCACCTCAGCGACGACGTGGACGAGGCGATCGCACTGGTGACCAAGGAGGTCGGGATCTAGGAACCGGCGGCATCCGGGAACCGGCGGCATCCGGGAAGCGACAGCTTCCAGGAACCGGCGACGCCCAGGAACCGGCGCCGTCCAGGAACCGGCGACGCCCAGGAACCGGCGACGCACGGGAATACCGCCGCCCCCCGCCCCGTTGTGGCCCCGCAGGGGGCGCAGCCAACCCCTACGGGATCTGTTCGCACGATCCCTAGGGCAGCCGCCGGTTTCCTCAGGCCAGTCCCCGGCGGGCGACCGCCGGGGGCCGGTGGCCGGCGATCGAGGCCACCATCTCCAGCACCTGCCGGGTCTCGGCGACCTCGTGGACGCGGTAGACCTGGGCGCCCAGCCAGGCGGACACGGCGGTGGTCGCCAGTGTGCCCAGCACCCGCTCCTTGACCGGCTTGTCGAGCGTCTCCCCGACGAAGTCCTTGTTGGACAGCGAGACCAGCACCGGCCAGCCGGTGTCGGTCATCTCGCCCAGCCGGCGGGTCGCCTCCAGGCTGTGCCGGGTGTTCTTGCCGAAGTCGTGGCCCGGGTCGATCAGGATCGCGTCGCGGCGGACGCCCAACTCCGCGGCCCGCTCCGCCAGTCCGAGCGTCACCCGCAGGATGTCCGCCATCACGTCGTCGTAGGTCGTCCGGTGCGGGCGGGTACGCGGCTCGACGCCGCCCGCGTGGGTGCACACCAGGCCGACGTCATGGCGCGCCGCGACCTCGGCGAGCCGCGGATCGACGCCGCCCCAGGCGTCGTTGAGCAGATCCGCGCCGGCCTCGCAGACCGCCTCGCCGACCTCGGCCCGCCAGGTGTCGACGCTGATCACCACATCGGGGAAGCGCCGGCGCACCTCGGCGACGAAGCCGACCGTGCGGCGGGCCTCCTCCTTCGCGGTCACCTCCTCGCCGGGGCCGGCCTTGACGCCGCCGATGTCGATGATCGCCGCGCCGTCGGCCACCGCCTGCTCCACACGGGCGAGCGCGGGCTCGTCACGGAAGGTGGCGCCCTGGTCGTAGAACGAGTCCGGGGTCCTGTTGACGATGGCCATGATCACCGGCTCATGCGCCCCGAACTCGCGTTTTCCCAGCCGCAGCATTCCCTGACTCCCTCTCCGTGGTCCGGGAGCGACCCTAACTGTCAGACCCGCATGGCACGATCGGAGCAGGCACATAGTCCGGGGAGTTGGTCGTGTTCTGGTTCTTGCTGATCGCGATGGTCGTGGTGGTGGCCGCGGTCACGCTCGTGGTCGTCGGCGGCGGTGACGGCGGTGGGCTGCGGGATTCCGAGCCCGACCGGCTGTACGACCCGCTGCCGCAGGACCGTCCGGTGGCCCGCGCCGATGTGGACGCCGTACGGCTGGCGGTGACGGTCCGCGGCTATCGGATGGACGACGTCGACGACGTCCTGGACCGCCTGGGCGCCGAGCTGGCCGAGCGGGACGCCCGGATCGCCGAGCTGGAGGCCGCGCTGGCCGGCGCCCATGCCGAGGCGATGGGCGGCGCGGCGCTGATACAGGACGGCCCGCAGACGAGCGGGGCGGCGCGCGGGACACCGCCCGGGGCCGGCGGGGCGGAGGCCTCCGACGCGCCGGAGACCCCCCGGCGGCCGGAAGGCGAGGACCGGGCATGAGCGGGGTCGTGACCGAACCGGACGGCGTTCCGCGCTGCCCCTGGGGGATGGCGTCGGAGGCGATGGCCGACTACCGCGAGTACCACGACACGGAGTGGGGCCTGCCGGTCCACGGCGATGACGCGCTCTTCGAGCGGATGAGCCTGGAGGCGTTCCAGTCCGGGCTCTCCTGGATCACGATCCTGCGCCGCCGCCCCGGCTTCCGGGCCGCGTTCGCCGGTTTCAAGATCCCCGAGGTGGCGCGGTTCACGGACGCGGACGCCGAGCGGCTGCTCGCCGACCCCGGCATCATCCGCAACCGCGCCAAGATCGCCGCGACCATCAACAACGCCAGGGTCGCCGCCGAGCTGGCCCCCGGTGAGCTGGACGAGCTGATCTGGTCCTACGCCCCCGACCGGGCCGGCCGGCCCGTGCCGCACACCCTCGGCGATCTGCAGCCGGTGACGCCGGAGTCGACGGCGCTCGCCAAGGACCTCAAAAAGCGCGGCTTCCGCTTCGTCGGCCCGACCACCGCCTACGCGATGATGCAGGCATGCGGCCTGGTCAACGACCATCTGGCGGCCTGTCATGTGCGGGCGAGCGTGGAGGCGGCGGCCGGCTGACCCGGCCGCCCGGGCCGGCCGGCGCGCTCAGCGGCCCAGGAAGACCGGCTTCTCCTTCTTCACGAACGCCTCGACCGCGATCTGGTGGTCCTCCGAGGCCCCGGCGCGGACCTGGAGCTCGTCCTCCTTGCCGAGGGTCTCGGCGAGCGAGTGCCCGGCGCCGTAGGCCAGCGACTCCTTGATCGCGGCGTAGGCGGCGGTCGGTCCCTGGGCCAGCCGGCGGGCGACGGCCGCGGCCTCCTGCGCCAGCTCCCCGGCGGGTACGACCTTGTTGGCGATGCCCAGGTCGAACGCCTCCTGGGCGCTGATGCTGCGCGGGAAGAGCAGCAGATCGGCGGCCCGGCCGTGGCCGATGAGCCGGGGCAGGGTCCAGGACATCCCGGAGTCCGCGGTCAGCGCGACGCCCGCGAAGGAGGTGTTGAAGGACGCGGAGTCGGCGACGACGCGGTAGTCGGCGGCCAGCGCGAAGCCCGCGCCGGCGCCCGCGGCGACCCCGTTGACGCCCGCGACCACGGGCTTGGGCATCTCGGCCAGCGCCGTCACGATCGGGTTGTAGTGCTCACGCACGGTGTTCATGGTGCCGCCGGAGCCGGTGGCCCGGTCCTGCGCCAGCAGGCCGATGTGCTCCTTGAGGTCCTGGCCGACGCAGAAGGCGCGCCCGGTGGCGGTCAGCAGCACCGCGCGGACGGCGGGGTCGGCGGCGGCCTCCTTCAGGGTGTCCCGCAGCAGGACCTTCGCCTCGGTGTTCATCGCGTTCATCGCGTCGGGGCGGTTGAGGGTGACCGTCGCGAGTCCGTCGGTCACGTCATAGAGCACGGTGTCGGCCATGGTGGGAGTCCCCTCCGTCGCGGATCGGACTGCCGGGCAGCGGCAGTCAGCGCTCAGGATGCCGGAGATCATCGGCCGTTCGCATGTGACGTACATCAAAGAAAGCGGGCGCGTCGGACGTCGGCGGGTGGAGGAGTATCGCAGCCCCCTCCCCGAATTGGGTGGGTTTGAGAGAGCGCGTTGCCGAAGGGATGCTCCCCGATGTTGGTCATCGGGTCGTTCGATGCGGGATAATGGCCTGGAAGCAATGTGTTCGATGCCGGTGACACGTGCCTATCCGGGCCGTCGGCTGAGATGAGCTGGTTTCAGGAAGGGGAACGAGCATGGCGGCCATGAAGCCGCGGACGGGTGACGGCCCGCTCGAGGTGACCAAGGAGGGGCGGGGCATCGTCATGCGCGTTCCGCTCGAAGGCGGCGGACGACTCGTCGTCGAGCTGACCCCCGACGAAGCCAAGGCCCTGGGTGAGGCACTGGAGAAGGTCACCGTCTGACGAGGGCGGAGAATCCGGCGGATTCCCGGGCTGACCCGGTATCCCCAGCCGACATCACCCCGGCCCCGGCACGCGGCGCGCAGGAGAGACGCGCCGCGTGCCGGGGCCGTTTCGTGCGCGGGCGCGGCGGCGCGGACCGCAGACGGGGAGGGGTCAGGCGCGCTTGACCGCGCAGAGCAGCCCGTCGCCGACCGGCAGCAGGGACGGCACCAGCGAGGTGCTCTCCCGGACGGCCCGCAGCAGCTCCCGCAGCCGCAGCACCTCCGCGGGCTGCACCGCCGAGTCGACCGTACGGCCGTTCGCGAAGACGCCCTCGAAGCACACCAGGCCGCCCGGGCGCAGCAGACGCAACGATTCAGCGAGGTACTCCAGGCACTCCATCAGGTCGCCGTCGCAGAAGACGAGGTCGTAGCCGCCGTCGGCGAGCCGCGGCAGCACGTCCAGCGCCCGGCCGGGGATGAAGCGGGCGCGGTTGCCGGCGAAGCCGGCCGAACGGAACGCCTGCTTGGCGAAGGTCTGCCGCTCGGGCTCGGGATCCACGGTGGTCAGGACGCCGTCGGGCCGCATGCCGTGCAGGAGGTAGATGCCCGACACGCCCGTGCCGGTGCCGATCTCGGCGACCGCCTTGGCGTCCGCGGTGGCGGCGAGCATGCGCAGGGCGGCGCCGGTGCCGGTGGTCACCGTACGGATGCCGGCCTCGCGGGCGCGGTCCCGGGACCAGCGCAGGGCGGCCTCGGCGCTGTCGTCGATGGTCCCGGCGCCGTACGCCTCGGCGAATGCCAAGCTCGTCTGCCGGTTGCCGGTAATGGCCCTCTCCTGTCCCCGTAGTTGACGCAACCGTGACTGTATCCGCTGTGTGCGGGAACCCGCAGATGGGACCGGGCGTTAAGGAGGGGGAGGGGGAAGACGGGGGGACGCACCGGTGAAGACCGCGCGAGACACGAATCAAGACCAGAAGCAGCACCAAATGCAGGTCAAAACTGCTTATCCGGAGCTAACGGGCGAGGTGGATATGGTAGGGGCTCTACTGGACACCACCAGAGCCACCAGGGGAGGTGCGGCTGCGGCGGGTGACCGAGGAGTGCTGAGGCGCTTGAGAAGGTCGTTCGCCGAGCCGAAATCCGTGACTAACACCGCTGACCGTATCCGCACCGCAGACTCCGCAACGACCGCGACCTTCGCCGCAGACGCGGATGCGCAGGCGTGGACTCCGCCCACCTGGGAGGAGATCGTCAGCACTCACAGCGCACGGGTCTACCGTCTCGCCTACCGCCTCACCGGCAATCAGCACGACGCCGAGGACCTCACCCAGGAGGTGTTCGTCCGCGTCTTCCGCTCGCTGTCGACGTACACCCCCGGCACCTTCGAGGGCTGGCTGCACCGCATCACGACCAACCTCTTCCTGGACATGGTCCGGCGCCGTCAGCGTATTCGCTTCGACGCGCTCGGTGACGACGCCGCCGAGCGCCTGCCCAGCCGCGAGCCCTCCCCGCAGCAGCACTTCAACGACACGCACTTCGACGCCGACGTCCAGCAGGCGCTGGACACCCTCGCGCCCGAGTTCCGCGCCGCCGTCGTCCTGTGCGACATCGAGGGTCTGTCGTACGAGGAGATCGCCGCGACGCTCGGCGTCAAGCTCGGCACGGTCCGCAGCCGGATCCACCGTGGCCGCTCGCATCTGCGCAAGGCGCTCAAGCACCGCGCCCCGGCCACCCGTGGCGAGGAGCGCGAGCAGCGCCGGGCGCTGGCCGTGGTGCCCACGGGGGAGGTAGGGATCGCGTGAGCCTCACTGGCGGTCCGTCCCCCGCCGAGCAGCATCTCGGCGACCGCCTCGCGGCCCTGGTCGACGGCGAGTTGGGGCATGACGCGCGCGAGCGGGTGCTCGCGCATCTTGCGACCTGCGCAAAGTGCAAGGCGGAGGCCGATGCCCAGCGTCGGCTCAAGAGCGTGTTCGCCCAGTCGGCGCCGCCCGGCCCCTCCGCGGGGCTGCTGGCGCGGCTGCAGCAGCTGCCCGGCGGTGACGCGGGCGGTCCCGGCGGCGGCGGTTTCGGCTCCGGTGAATTCGCCCGGGGCGGCGGCTCGTTCCGCTATGTCCCGTCCGACAAGCACTCCGCCCATGCGGTGGCGGCAGTCCCCACCCAGCCCCGTACGCGCGGCTTCCGTGTGCACGAGGCCGAACGGCCCGCGCAGCGGCGCCGGTTCGCCTTCGCGGCGGCCGGTGCGGTCTCGCTCGCGGCCTTCGCGCTCGGCGGTGCCCTCCCGCTGGAGGCGGCCGTCGATCTGCCGGGCAAACGCCCCGAGGGCGGCGGTACGGCCGTCACCCCGCTCAGCGCCAGCCCCGCGGCCGACGGCGGCTCGCTGCTGCATGGCGGGGCCCTGCAGGCTGCAGGCTCCCGGCAGCTCACCGGGCCCTCCTCCGGAGTCCCGACCCGGGCCCCGGCTCCCAGCGCGATGGCTCTCCAGGTCCCCGGCGCCCCGCCCTCGCCGGCGCCGCCCGCGGCCCCGGCCGGCCGCTTCGGCCTCTCACCGTTGATAGCCGCGACCGGCCCGGGATCGCCGTACCACCTCTCGCCGCTGGCGATCGCGACCGCCGGTACGCCGGTGCGCGCGCATCCGCCCGCGCTCCCGCCCCTGGAGCCGAAGCGTCCGCTGATCGGCTCCGCGGCCGCGGCCGGCCCCGCCACCCAGGGGACGACCACCGGCCAGCGCTGACCGTCCCCTGCGCAGCCCCCGGCGGAACTGGTTGAATCGCTGTCGGGCGGCGCGCCCTTGACCGGGCGCGTGCCGTGAGGTGGTGGCGGCCCGCACGATCGCGGGCGAAATCTGGGGAGAGCATGGACGACGGTAAGGCCGCCGGGCCGAAGCTGAAGTGGTGGAGCCGTCCGGGGCGCACCCCGAGCACGCAGCCGTCCGCCGAGGCCGGTCCGCAGGCGATGCCGCCCGCCGACGGCCCGGCGGAGGCGGTGCGGACCGAAGCGTCCGGCATATCCGGTGCGCCCGAGGCGCAGGAGCCGGGCGACTGGATCGTGCGCCCGCCGGAGCAGGCGGTGGCAGCGGCCGAGGCACCGGCCGGGCCGCCGGCCCCCTCCGGGGCGTCGGAGGCCGCCGCGCCGCCGGACGCCGCAGGTGGGGCCCAGGCGGCCGAAGTCGCCGGTGCGGGCGAGGAGTCGGCGGCCGCCGAGGTTCCGCAGCCGCCGCGGCCGCTGCACCCCGAGGACCCGTACGGCACCCCGCCCTACGGCGGTCCCGGGCCGTGGGCGCCGGCGCCGCCCGTGCAGCGCCCGGAGCCCCGTCCCGGCGGCCTGGGCTGGAACCCCGCGCTCTCCGGAGCGACCCCCGCGCAGGGCACCGTCCTGCCGCCGTCCGCCGGTCCGCTGCCCCCGTACGGAGCGCCCGCGCCGGCCGCGGGCTACCCCGGCCCGCCGCAGTCGCCGCCGGCGCCGCACACCGCACCGCAGGGACCGCACGGCAGCGGCCCCGCCGCGCCGCCCGCCCAGCCTGCCCCCGCTCCCGCTCCCGCGGCGCCCGCCGAGGACCGCGCGCCCGCCGCGCCCGCCGCCGATCAGCAGCCCCCGGCCCGCACGGACGAGGCCGCGCACTCCCGGCCGGCCGCCGAGCCCGCCGGATCCCCGCGGCCGGACCTGCACAAGGCCGGCCCGCAGCAGCCCCGTACGGCGCAGGCCCCGGCCGCGCCCGCCCAGGCCGCCGCCCCGCACACCCCTGCCCCGCATACGCCCGACGCGGAGTCCGCCGGCCGGCAGCCCGCCGCCGCGCAGCCGGCCCCCGGCGGCGCCGACACCGCCTTCCTGCCGCACCCCGGCGACGGCGGCCCCCGCCCGGCGGCGGCCGGGTACGCCGACCGCTCCCAGGCCCAGCCGCACCCGCCGCTGCCCGGCGGCGGGCACGGCCCCGCCCCGACCCACGACCACGCGCCCGCCCCGCACGGCGCCTGGCACCAGTACGACCCCTGGAGCGCGCCCCTGCAGGGCGGGCCCCCTGCCGCGCCCGCGCGCCGCAGCCGCCGTGGTCTGCTGGTCGCCGGTGCGGTGGCACTGGCCCTGCTCGCCGGCGGCGTCGGGGGCGGCATCGGCGCGTACGTCGAGCGCTACGGCGGGATCAGCGACATCAAGCTGCCGCAGGCGGCCGGTGACGCGGGCGGCCGCGAGCCCGACAGCGTCGCGGGGATCGCCCAGGCCGCGCTGCCCGGGGTGGTCACGCTCCACGTCCGGGGCAACGCCGAACAGGGCACCGGCACCGGCTTCGTCCTCGACCGGCAGGGCCACATCCTGACCAACAACCACGTCGTCCAGCCGGCCGGCGCCGGCGGCGAGATATCGGTGACGTTCAGCGGCGGCCAGACGGCCAAGGCCAAGGTCGTCGGCCAGGACGGCGGCTACGACCTCGCCGTCGTGCAGGTCGAGGGCGTCAGCGGGCTGCGGCCGCTCACGCTCGGCAACTCCGACTCGGTGCGGGTCGGCGACCCGGTCGTGGCGATCGGCGCGCCCTACGACCTCGCCAACACCGTCACCGCCGGGATCATCAGCGCCAAGCAGCGCCCGATCACCGCCGGCGGCGAGAAGGGCGACGGCAGCGACATCTCGTACGTGGACGCGCTGCAGACCGACGCGCCCATCAACCCGGGCAACTCCGGCGGCCCGCTGGTGGACGCCAAGGCGCGGGTGATCGGCATCAACAGCGCCATCCGCGCGGCCGACAGCGGCAGCGGCCTGGACGGCGGCGGCCAGGGCGGCGGCGGCCAGGGCGGCAGCATAGGGCTGGGCTTCGCCATACCGATCAACCAGGCCAAGCGGGTGGCCGAGGAGCTGATCAACACCGGGCGGGCGACGCACCCGGTGATCGGCGTCACGCTGGAGATGGAGTACGCCGGCGACGGCGCGCGGGTCAGCGACCGCAGCAAGGACGGAAAGCCGCCGGTCACTCCGGGCGGCCCCGGCGCCAAGGCCGGGATCAAGCCCGGCGATGTGATCACCAAGGTGGACGGCGCCCCGGTGCACAGCGGCGAGGAGCTGATCGTGAAGATCCGCAGCCACCGGCCGGGCGACACGCTGATCCTGACCCTCCAAAGGAGCGGCAAGGAGGAGGCCATCCGGCTCAGGCTGGGTTCCTCCACCGCCGGCTGATCGTTTGCACGGTGTTGGCACGGGCGACTCCCGCCCGACGCGCGGGGCCAGGTACCGTGATAGGCGGCCTGGCCCCTAGGCCGACGAAGGCCGCGGATGACCCAAGGAGCTGCTAGGTGTTCTTCGACATAGGACCCCTCGAGCTGGTAGCGATCGTCGTCCTTGCCGTGCTCGTCTTCGGCCCGGACAAGCTCCCCAAGGTCATCCAGGACGTCACGGGCGTCATCCGGAAGATCCGGGCGTTCTCCGACAGCGCCAAGGAGGACATCCGCAGCGAGCTGGGGCCGGAGTTCAAGGACTTCGAGTTCGAGGACCTCAAGCCCAAGAACTTCGTGCGCAAGCACGTCCTGGAGAAGGACGAGTACGGCTTCAAGGAGCTCCAGGAGATCCGTAACGGCTTCGATCTGAAGCAGGAGATGGCCGAGGTCACCGACGCCGTGCACGGCCGCGAGAGCGCCTCCTCCGCCGCTTCCGCGAGCGGCTCGGGACCGAGCCTGACCAAGGAGTCCCCGGCCGCCTCGGGCCGTCCCGACCTGGTCAAGAAGCCCGCCGTGACGGAGCCGGGCGAGCGTCCGCCGTTCGACGCCGACGCCACCTGACACACTCCGGTATGACCGGGCTGTGTTGACGCCTATGGCTATGCTCCGGGTGTCCGGGGTTTGGTCGCCTGAGGGGGGCGGGCCGCCCACGACACAGGGCAACAAGGAGGCTCCGCGCAGATGGAGACGACGAGTCGGACAGCGGAACACACGGCGTCCGCCGGGGTCGGCCGGAAGGTTGACGGCTATCTGCTGGCCGCGTTCCCGTGGTACGGCCTCGACGAGGCGTTCACCGGTCCGCGCTGGCTGATGCAGGTCGGCGCGGCCGCGGACGGGACCGTCGAGCATGGTGCCACCGGGCATGGGGAGGGACCCACCATCAAGGTGGAATCGCCGCAGGACGAGCGGTTCGCGGTCGTGGTGACGGTCGCCAGCCGCCCCGTACGGCGCAGCGCCGACGGCACCGGTGTACTGGAGGCCACCTCGGTCTCGACGGCCGCCTGGCTCGCCGGCTCGGGCCTGCTCGCCCAGACCTGGCCGACCCACATGGACCGGGCGCTGCGCCAGGACTGGCTGGACCAGCAGACGATGCTCGCCTGGGAGCTGGCCGACGACCTCGGGGGCGGGGCCTGGAGCGAGCTGATGCTGCCGGTGGACGGGGTGCCGACCTCGTTCGCCTACCGCGAGTCGGAGTACGGCTGGGTGCTGGCGGGCTCGGCCAGCGAGGACCCCGAGGGCGTGCACATCGGTGCCTATGGACGCGGCATGAGCGCCTACGGCCTGGGCTTCTCGGTCATCAAGGACCTGGGCGCGTACGAGGGCTGAGCGCGCCGGCGCAGGCATGAGGGGGCGGGCCCGGCGGGCCCGCCCCCTCTTTACCTCAACCGGCATCAAGGAGCCCTGCGTGCTCCCGTGACGCCGAGGGCGCACACCCTCAGAACTTGTTGCGCGGGGTGATCCCCAGCGACATCCCCGACAGGCCCCGCTGCCGGCCGCCCAGCTTGCCCGCGATCGCGCGGATCGCCGCGCCGGCGGGGGAGTCCGGATCGGTCAGCACGACCGGCTTGCCCTCGTCGCCGCCCTCGCGCAGGCGCACGTCGATCGGGATGGAGCCGAGCACCGGCACCTGCGCACCGGTCGTACGCGTCAGGCCCTCGGCGACCCGCTCGCCGCCGCCGGTGCCGAAGACGTCGACCATCTCGTCGCAGTGCGGGCAGGGCAGCCCGGACATGTTCTCGACCACACCGACGATCTTCTGGTGGGTCTGCACGGCGATCGAACCGGCCCGCTCGGCGACCTCGGCGGCGGCCTGCTGCGGGGTGGTGACCACCAGGATCTCGGCGTTCGGTACGAGCTGTGCCACCGAGATCGCGATGTCGCCGGTGCCCGGCGGCAGGTCGAGCAGCAGCACGTCCAGGTCGCCCCAGTAGACGTCGGCGAGGAACTGCTGGAGCGCGCGGTGCAGCATCGGGCCGCGCCAGACGACCGGCGCGTTGCCCGGGGTGAACATGCCGATCGAGATGACCTTCACACCGTTGGCCGACGGCGGCATGATCATGTTCTCGACCTGGGTGGGGCGGCCGTCGGCACCGAGCATCCGGGGCACGGAGTGGCCGTAGATGTCGGCGTCCACGACACCGACCTTCAGCCCGTCGGCCGCCATCGCCGCGGCGAGGTTGACGGTCACCGACGACTTGCCGACACCGCCCTTGCCGGAGGCGACGGCGTAGACCCGGGTCAGCGAGCCGGGCTGGGCGAAGGGCACCTCGCGCTCGGCGGTGCCGCCGCGCAGCGACGCCGCCAGCTCCTTGCGCTGCTCGTCGCTCATCACCTCCAGGTCGACCCGGACGCTCGTCACACCCGCGACCCCGGCGACCGCGTCGCGCACGTTGCTGGTGATCGTCTCGCGCATCGGGCAGCCGGAGACGGTGAGGTAGACCACGACCGCCACCGCGCCGTCCGCCGCGATGTCCACCGATTTGACCATCCCCAGGTCGGTGATGGGGCGGTGGATCTCGGGGTCGTTCACCGTCGCGAGCGCGGCGCGGATCGCGTCCTCGCTCGGGGCGGAGCCTGTGGGCGTCTCGGTAGCCATGCCCTGATGGTACGGCGCAGGAGCATGCCTCCGGAAAGGCCGTCAGCGGTCGCGTTCGTCACTCTCGGCTTCGACCATCTGCCGCAGCTCCAGGTCCCGCAGCAGGTCCTGGAGCTCGTCGCGGATCCAGTCGCGGGTGGCGACCTCGCCCAGGCCCAGCCGCAGCGCCGCGATCTCCCGGGTCAGATACTCGGTGTCGGCGATGGAGCGCTCGTTCTGCTTGCGGTCCTGCTCCTGGGTGACCCGGTCGCGGTCGGCCTGGCGGTTCTGCGCCAGCAGGATCAGCGGCGCCGCGTACGAGGCCTGCAGCGACAGGGCCAGGGTCAGGAAGATGAAGGGGTACTGGTCGAACCGCAGGTAGCCGGGCACGGAGACGTTCCAGGCGATCCACAGGATGATCGTGACCGTCATCCAGACGATGAAGCGCCCGGTCCCCAGGAACCGCGCGATCTTCTCCGACAGCCGCCCGAAGGCCTCCGGGTCGTACTCCGGCAGGAACGTACGGCGCGGGGCGCGCGGCACGTCCAGGCGCACCCGGGGCCGCTCGGCGGCGCCCCGCCGCACCGCCGAGGCGCCGTTCGCCCGCGAGCGCTGACCGCTCTCCCGCTCCTCAGCTCCCATCGGCGGCCTTCCCCAGGCGCGCGGCGCCGGTCAGCCCGGCCGCGCCCTCGCCGTGCAGCTCGGCCTCCCGCCAGTCCTCCGGCAGCAGATGGTCCAGCACGTCGTCGACGGTCACCGCGCCCAGCAGTGCGCCGCTCTCGTCCACGACCGGCGCGGCCACCATGTTGTACGCGGCCAGATAGCTGGTCACCTCCGGCAGCGCGGTGTCCGGCGGCAGCGGCGGCAGGTCGGTGTCGGCGATCGAGCTGACGAGGGTGAACGGCGGGTCCCGCAGCAGCCGTTGGAAGTGCACCAGGCCCAGGTACTTCCCGGTGGGGGTCTCGTCCGGCGGCCGGCAGACGTAGACCTGGGCGGCGAGCGCGGGGGAGAGGTCCGGGTCGCGCACCCGGGCCAGCGCGTAGGCCACCGTCGCGTCCGGGCGCAGCACGATCGGGTCGGTGGTCATCAGACCGCCCGCGGTGCGCTCCTCGTAGGACATCAGCCGCCGCACATCGGCGGCCTCCTCCGGCCGCATCAGCCCCAGCAGCCGCTCCTTCTCCTCCTCCGGCAGCTCGGAGAGCAGGTCGGCGGCGTCGTCCGGGTTCATCGCCTCCAGGACGTCCGCGGCCCGCTCCTCCTTCAGCTTGCCGATGATCTCGACCTGGTCGTCCTCCGGCAGCTCCTCCAGGACGTCGGCGAGCCGGTCGTCGTCGAGCGCCGCGGCGACCTCGGCGCGGCGCTTGGGGGAGAGGTGGTGCAGTACGCCGGCGAGGTCGGCCGGGCGCAGCTGCTCGAACGTGGCCAGCAGGCTCTCGGCCCCCTGCCCGTGCTCCTCCAGCGAGAAGCCGGTCACCGCCGACCACTCCACCGTCAGCGTCTCGCCCTTGCGGCGCAGCGCCCCGCCCTTGCCCTTGCGGACGAAGACCTTGTCGATCTCCCAGTCGCGGCGGGCCGGCAGCTGGATGATGCCGATGTCGAGGACGGTGACCTCCTCACCGGTCTCCACCAGCCGCACCCGGCGGTCCAAGAGCTCCCCGAAGACCAGCGTCTCGGACGACCGCTGCTCGAAGCGCCGCATGTTGACGACGCCGGTGGTGATGATCTGGCCCGACTCCACACCGGTCACCCGGGTCATGGGCAGGAAGATCCGGCGCCGGCTGATCACCTCGACGACCAGCCCGAGCAGCCGCGGCGGGCGCCTGCCGACCCGCAGCAGCGCGACGAGGTCCCGCAGCCGGCCGACCTGGTCGCCGTTGGGGTCGAAGACGGCGATGCCGGAGAGGTGGGAGACAAAGACCCGGGGAGTCACCACTGCCATGCAGAGCGCCGCCCTTTCTCCCTGTTCCTTCAGAAATGAGCCGTTAATTCGGGTTCAGGCTAACGCGCCCCGGACCGCGCCGCTGCGGCGAACGAGGCCGTAGGGTGACCGCCGCGCACCCTGCTGAAGCGCACTTACGGCCCAGGTACGCTGCCGTACTGGCTGTCGAGGTCACCCGTATCAGGAGGCAGAGCCGACGTGAGCGCAATCCCCTTCGGGGCCGGCCCCCGCCCCCTGGCCCCAGCCCGCCGTACGGGCCGGGCCGCGCTCGCGGGGGCGGCCTGTGTGGCACTGGCCGCCGCGCTGGCGGGCTGTGCGGGGGAGGACCCGGACGCCGGCACCAACGGTGTGGGGAAGCTGCCCCCCGCCAAGATCGAGTCCAAGGCGCGGGCGGCGGCCCAGCGCGCCGATTCGGTGCGCCTGTCCGGCAACGTCGTCAGCCACGGCCGTACGTACAAGCTCGACATGAGCCTGGCCAAGGACGGCGCCAAGGGCGAGCTGACCACCAAGGCGGCCGCCTTCCAGCTGCTGCGGGTCGGCAAGGCGCTCTATCTGAAGGCGGACGCCGCCTTCTGGGCGGGTGAGAAGAGCGGCTCGTCCGGTGCGCCCGACCAGGCCGCGGCCCGCAAGCTCGGCGGCAAGTACGTCAAGGTGCCCGCCGCCGACCCGGTCCACCGGCGCTTCAGCGGCTTCACCGACAAGGACACCCTGCTCGCCAGCCTGCTCGCGCTGCACGGCAAACTGACGACCGGTGACCGCGGCGACGTCGGCGGCGTCCGCACCATCCGGCTCTCCGCCGCCGCCGGCTCCGGCGGCACGCTGGACGTCTCGCTGGAGGGCACGCCCTATCCGCTGCGGCTGCAGCGCGCCGGCGGCGCGGGGGTGGTCCGCCTCGCCGACTGGGGCAAGCGCGTGGACCTCAAGGCGCCGCCCAAGGACCAGGTCGTGGACTACGGCACCCAGATCTCCGGCGCGCGCTGAGCGCCAGGGGCGCCCGCCCGCGGGTCAGCCCTTGCGGCCCCGGCGCAGCAGCTTGGGCAGCGCGGCCGGAATGGGCCGCCGGGTGATCGCGGGGGACGCCAGCGGCGGCGCGGCGTGCGAGACCTCCGGCATCCGGCCGGGACGCTGCTCGGCCTCGTGACCTGCCGGCTCCAGCCGCAGCACCCGGCACTCGCGCTGCCAGCGCTCGGTGATGACGTCCGCGTCCGGGGCGTTGAGCCGCTTGCCCTTGAGCTCTTCGACGGCGGCCTGCCAGGCCTCGCTGCCCGGCTCCGGCTCGACGACCCTGGCCTGCCAGACGACCAGCCGGCCGCCCTTGTCCTTGCTGCGTACGGTGACCGTGGCGACGGAGCCGGCGGTGAGCCCGAGGTCGGCCAGCGGCTGCTCGCCGGGCCCGTCCCCGATCAGGCAGGCGGCCCCCTCGTGCCACACGTGCCACAGCGCGCGGGCCGGGCCCGTCGTCCCCCGCACCCAGATGAGGCCGGACTTCTTCGTGGCCTCTTCGATGAGCGCCCGATCCTGCAGGGCCTGCGACACGGTCTCCGTCATACGGCTCAGCCTAATGGCCCCGGACGCGGCCGCCCGGGGCCGCCCAGGGCCTGAGACGGGGCGGGGTCACAGCCACCCGTTGCGCTTGAAGCCGCGGTGGATGCCGAAGCAGATCGCGACCGTGACGACCAGGACCGCCGGGTAGCCGTACTTCCACTTCAGCTCCGGCATGTAGTCGAAGTTCATGCCGTAGATCCCGGCGATCATCGTGGGCACGGCGAAGATCGCCGCCCAGGCCGTGATCTTGCGCATGTCCTCGTTCTGCGCGACCGCCGCCTGGGCGAGATTGGCCTGCAGGATGGAGTTGAGCAGGTCGTCGAAGGACAGCACCTGCTCGTTGACCCGCGCCAGGTGGTCGGCGACGTCCCGGAAGTACTTCTGGATGTCGGAGTCGACCAGCCGCATCGGCCGCTCGCTCAGCAGCTGCATCGGCCGCAGCAGCGGGGACACCGCGCGCTTGAACTCCAGTACCTCGCGCTTGAGTTGGTAGATCCGCCCGGCGTCGCCGCCCTTCGCGGACGAGCCCTTGCCGCCCTTCCCGTTGGTCCCCGAGCTGAAGACGTCGATCTCCACCTCGTCGATGTCGTCCTGCACCGCGCCGGCCACCGCCATATAGCCGTCGACGACCTGGTCGGCGATGGCGTGCAGCACCGCGGACGGCCCCTTGGCCAGCAGCTCCGGGTCGTCCTGCAGCCGGTGCCGCAGCGCGCGCAGCGAGCCCTGGCCGCCGTGCCGCACGGTCACGATGAAGTCCCGGCCCGTGAAGCACATCACCTCGCCGGTCTCCACCACCTCGCTGGTGGCGGTCAGCTCGGCGTGCTCGACGTAGTGCACCGTCTTGAAGACGGTGAACAGGGTCTCGTCGTAGCGCTCCAGCTTGGGCCGCTGGTGGGCGTGCACGGCGTCCTCGACGGCCAGCGGGTGCAGCCCGAACTCCTTGGCGATACCGGCGAATTCGGCCTCGGTGGGCTCGTGCAGCCCGATCCAGGCGAAGCCGCCCTCGGCCCGTACCTGGGCCATCGCCTCGGCCGGGCTGACGTGGTCGCTCACCCGGCGGCCCTCGCGGTAGACACCGCAGTCGACGATGGCGCTGTTCGGGCAGGCCGGGGTGGACTCGGCGTAGCGGTAGGGGGATTCGTCGCGGCGCCGGGACGGGCGTACGGCGGCGCGCAGGTCGCGGATCATCGACATGGCAGGCTCCTTCACGGGCCGGCCGTCAGCTGCGGGCGCGGGGCGCAGCGCTGCCCGGAACGTGGACGTACGAGGCTTCATCGGCTGTACGTCCGCAAAGCGGGCGGCGCTCCGTGCGGAACAGTGACGGCAGTTCGCAGAGACACGGACAAAGAGTCGAAGGCGCTCTTCCGTCATCTCGTCCGGCGCAAAGGCGCTTCCTGTGTTTCGCCGTTCAACGGCGGGGTACGGAAGCTCTCGGATCAGGAGCTGCGCTGCGCGAGGGGGATGACGGGAGAACTATCGGTACTGCACGGTCGACTCGGATCCACCGCAGCCCCACCTCCTCCGGCCGGTCCCCGCTGGGGGACGACGTCATTCCCTGACCAGACGGCCAGGCTATCAGCCGCCTGAAGCGTTCCGGTGCCGTTTTGCCTGTTCGATACGAAGCCCGCCGTGCCGCGCCGCGGCTCCCCCGAACGGGGCCGGGAGCAGGCTCGTTGAGGGCGGGGGTCCGGCCTATGCTCGCGGCATGTCTGACGTTCTTGAGCTGGTCGAAGCCCGGCTGCGTACGAGCCTGGGCGAGCCGGACGCGCGCGCCGCCGTCACGTTCCTGGGGACCGACCGCATCGAGGTGCTCCGCTTCGTGGACGACGGGGTGGTGAGGTACGCCACGCTCGGGATGTCCGCAGCGCCGATGGCGGACCCCACGGCCGTGCTGGCCGACCCGCTGCGCGGCCCGCGCGCCGAACTCGTGCTGTCCGTACGGGGCGGCCGCGCGGACACCGACAAGGTGCTGCGGGCGCTCGCCGTGCTCGCCGCGTCCCCGCAGGTCGAAGGGGTGATCGTGGCGCCGGGTGCCTCGCTGGACGTGGGCGGGCCGCTGTGGCCGGGGGCGGCGTTCACCTCGGTCCTGGTGGCCGAGCCCGGAGGTCTGATCGAGGACCTGGAGCTGGACGAGCCGATGGACCCGGTCCGCTTCCTGCCGCTGCTGCCGATGACGCCCAACGAGGCCGCCTGGAAGCGGGTGCACGGCGCCGAGGCCCTCCGGGAGCGCTGGCTGCGGCACGGCACGGACCTGCGGGACCCGCTGCGTGCGGGGGTGCCGCTCGACTGACCCGGCGGACGGCACCGCGTACCTAAGCCCCGGACACCCTGTGGATGCGGACCGGCGCGCGGGCCGCGGAGGGCGGTCCAAATGCGGGGCCGCGCACGTGATTCGGGGCACACCGGTCGAGTGATCGTCCTTGACGCGGCGGCGGGGCTGGAGGACCGTTGGTCCTTATGAGGGGCGAACCCAGTTGCCCGAAGTGCGGAGGCCGGGTGAGGGCGCCCGGTCTCTTCTCCGACACCTGGCAGTGCGCCGTACACGGCACCGTGCACCCGCTCCAGCCGGTCGTCCCGCCGAGTGTCGAGGCGCTCGGTGTCGTCGTGCACCGTGCGCAGGTTCCCGTGTGGATGCCCTGGCCGCTGCCGGTGGGCTGGCTGTTCACCGGCGTGGCGTGCGCGGGCGACGACCGCAGCGGCGGCCGGGCGACGGCGGTGGCCTGCACGGGGCCCGGACCGCTCGGCGGCCCCGGCGAACTCCTGCTGATCGCCGAGGAGCTGGGCGTCGGCCTGGGTGCCCGTTATGCCGGCATCGACGGCCCCGACCCCGGCCCCCATATGCGGGTGGACGAAAAGCCGCACGGCAAGGTGCTCGCCGCGGGCCGTCCGACGGCGCTGTGGCACGTCGACGGCGTGCCGTCGGACCGCGCGGTCTTCGCCGGCGAGGCCCGCGGGCTGTGGCTGTGGGCCATCGCCTGGCCCGAGCAGGCCGGGCTGCTGATGTACGACGAGCTGGTGCTGACGGATCTGCGCGAGGCGGGCGCCGAGGTGGATCTGCTGCCGTGCGGGGCGCTGTCGCCGCGGATCCTGAGCTGAGGTCCGGCCCCGCGTGGGCGGGCCGCCGCCGGGCCGCCGCGCCGGGCGGGGGCCGTCCGGGCCGCCCGGTTATCCTTCTGGGGTCCCCTGTCCGTCCCCGCAGCAGTCTGGAGTCCGCGTCGTGCGCATCGATCTGCACACCCACTCCACGGCGTCCGACGGTACGGACACCCCCGCCGAGCTGGTGCGCAACGCCGCCGCCGCCGGACTGGACGTCGTCGCGCTGACCGATCACGACACCGTCGGCGGCCATGCCGCGGCGCGTGCCGCGCTGCCCGCGGGCCTGACGCTGGTCACCGGCGCCGAACTCTCCTGCCGGCTCGACGGGGTGAGCCTCCATATGCTCGCCTACCTCTTCGACCCCCAGGAGCCGGAGCTCGCCCGCGAGCGGGAGCTGGTGCGCGACGACCGGGTGCCGCGCGCCCGGGCCATGGTCGCCAAGCTGCGCGACCTGGGCGTGCCGATCACCTGGGAGCGGGTCGCGCGGATCGCCGGCGACGGCGCCGTGGGGCGGCCGCACCTCGCCACCGCCCTCGTCGAGCTGGGCGTCGTCGACTCCGTCTCCGACGCCTTCACCTCCGAGTGGCTCGCCAACGACGGCCGGGCATACGTGCACAAGCACGAGCTCGACCCGTTCGAGGCGATCCGGCTGGTCAAGGCCGCGGGCGGGGTCACCGTCTTCGCGCATCCGCTGGCCGTCAAGCGCGGCAGCTGCGTGCCCGAGAGCGCGATAGCCGAGCTGGCCGCGGCGGGCCTCGACGGCATCGAGGTCGACCACATGGACCACGACGCGCCGACCCGTGCGCGACTGCGCGGGATGGCCGCCGACCTGGGGCTGCTGACCACCGGCTCCAGCGACTACCACGGCAGCCGCAAGACCTGCCGCCTCGGTGAGTACACCACCGACCCGGAGATCTACGGCGAGATTGTGCGCCGTGCCACCGGTGCCTTCCCCGTTCCCGGCGCGGGCGGCTGAGGGCAGCCCGGCCCCTTTCCCTCTTCCCCCTTCTCCCCACGGCCCTGCGCGTCCTCCTACGGGCGCGCATGTCCCCCCGGGCCCGCGCCCCGCCGCCGGCCCGTGACCCGCTCGCCCGTACCACCTCTCGCAAGGCCTTCACCGTGTTCGACGTCGCCGTCTTCAGTACCCTCTTTGTCACGCTTTTCGTGATCATGGACCCCCCGGGGATCACTCCGATCTTCCTGGCCCTGACCTCCGGCCGGCCGGCCAAGGTGCAGCGCCGGATGGCCTGGCAGGCGGCCACCGTCGCCTTCTGCGTCATCGCCGTCTTCGGGCTCTTCGGCCGCCAGATCCTGGGCCGGCTGCACATCTCCACGCCCGCGCTGATGATCGCGGGCGGACTGCTGCTCCTGCTGGTCGCGCTGGACCTGCTGACCGGCAAGTCGGAGGAGCCGACCCAGACCAAGGACGTCAATGTGGCGCTGGTCCCGCTGGGCATGCCGCTGCTGGCCGGGCCGGGCGCGATCGTCTCGGTGATCCTCGCGGTGCAGCACGCGCACGGGTTCGAGGCGCAGCTCTCCGTCTGGGCGGCGATCGTGGCGATCCATGTCGTGCTGTATCTGGTGATGCGGTTCTCGCTGGTGATCATCCGCGTGATCAAGGACGGCGGGGTGGTCCTGGTGACCCGGCTGGCGGGCATGATGCTCTCCGCGCTCGCCGTGCAGCAGATCATCAACGGCGTCCTGCAGGTGATCGAGGGAGCCTGATCCGCAGGACGGCAACGCGGCGGCGCCCCCGTACGACGTGTTCGTACGGGGGCGCCGCCGCGTCGTTACGGGCGGGCGTCGGTACTAGCGGGCGGCGGTGTCGGCCGGGCGGATGTAGATGCGCTGGCCTATGGCTGCGGCCTGCTGCACGATCCGGTTGACGGAGGCGGCGTCCACGACGGTGCTGTCCACGGCGGTGCCGTCGACATCGTCCAGGCGCATGATCTCGAAGCGCATACGGCTTCTCCCTTCGTCTGATCCTCCTGCGGAGAACTGAATGGTGTGGCTCGCGTGGCTTCGCTGCCAGGCGCTCCGTATGTGTACAACGAGCCGCACCCTGCAATCATTCCCTACGCTAAAGAAAAATTTCGACGGTCTAAGTACTGCTCTGGGGAGCGCTTGTGCCCGCCGAGCGGGCGCCCGGACAATGGGTCCCGTATGAACGACGTCCCGCCCACGGGCCCCACCGACCTCGCCGCGCTCGCCGCCGGGATCGAGCGCACCAACGAGCTGCTCACCCACGTCCTCGCCAAGGCCGCCACCACCTCGTCCACCTACGCGGCCTTCGTGGACGCGGGCTATGTCTATGCCGCGGCGGGGAGGCTGGTCGCCGGGACGGAGGACCGCAAGGGCTTCGGCCTGGACGCCGAGGGGATCATCGAGGCGTTCATCGACAAGGCCCGGATGATCTTCCCGGACAGCCGGCTGCTGCGCGTCTACTGGTACGACGGCGCCCGCCGCCGCATCCACACCCAGGAACAGCAGCGGATCGCCGAGCTGCCCGACGTGAAGGTCCGGCTCGGCAACCTCAACGCCAACAACCAGCAGAAGGGCGTCGACTCCCTGATCCGCTCGGACCTGGAGTCACTGGCCCGGCACCGCGCGATCAGCGACGCGGTGCTCATCGGCGGCGACGAGGACCTGGTCTCCGCGGTCGAGTCCGCGCAGGGCTACGGCGCGCGGGTGCATCTGTGGGGCATCGAAGCTCCGGGCGGCCGCAATCAGGCCGAGCCGCTGCTGTGGGAGGTCGACAGCGCGCGCATCTTCGACCTGGACTTCTGCAAGCCGTACGTCACCCGGCGCACCGGCGCCGAACACCCGGACCAGGCGGCGGCCGACGGGCCGGCGCCCAGCCGCGAGGAGGTCCGCTTCGTCGGGGCCCAGGTCGCCGCGCAGTGGCTGTCGGAGCGCGGCCGCGAGCGGGTGGCCGAACTCCTGCCCGGCCACCCGTATCTGCCCGGCACCGTCGACCAGGAACTGCTGACCGCCGCGGAGGCGCTGCTGCGGCACTCCCTGCGCGGCCATGCCGACCTGCGCCGGGTGCTGCGCGACGGCTTCTGGGACCACGTTCAGGGCCAGTACTAGGGGTGTCCGACGGCTCAGGCCCTGGCGAGGAGCTCGGCGAGCCGGTCGAAGAAGCCCGCCCAGCCCGCCTCCGCCCGCCGGTACTGCTCGCCGCTGAGACTGCCGCCGATCTGCCGGAAGGCCATCTCCGTACGGCCCCCGAGATCCGTCAGGGTCACCCGTACCAGCTCGCCCTCGGCGCTGCGCGGCGCGGAGGCGTCCTTGATCGTGAACTCCAGCCGCTCGGGCGGCGCGACCTCCCGGTAGACCCCGGAGAACGGCAGCTCGCCGCCCTCCGGGGTGAGCATCACCAGACTCCAGGTCCCGCCCGGCCGCACATCCATCGTCAGCCGGTCGGCCGGCACCGCCAGCTCCCCGCCGAACCAGTAGGCGAAGTGCTCCGGCCTCGTCCAGGCCTCGAAGACCAGCTCGCGGCGGGCGTCGAAGCTCCGGTTGAGCGCGATGCCGTGCGGGTCGTCCCGGGAGGTGTCGGTCATGGTCGAGCCCTTCGTACGAAGCCGGTGCCGGCCGGGCGCCGGTGGCCGCCCGCCCTCTTGCCCTTGGATGCTCGCCGAACCGGTCCGCGCCCACGACATGCTCTAGCCCGGTCGGCGCATCGCTGCCGCGCGCCCCGCGCCGGCAGCTGCGACGGTCGTCTGCATGACCGATCGGCACCCCGCGCCCCGCTTCGACGCCGGGGTCTCCCTCTTCCGGCACCCCGTCGAGTGGTGGCGCGCAGCGCGGCGGCGGAGCCGCGAGAAGAAGTGGGAGAAGAGTTCGTGGGAGCTGAGGGAGGTGCTCCGCGCCGGCATCAGCGAGCTCGAAGCGCTGCTGGAGGCCAAGCCGCTCCGGCCGGACGCGGCGCGGCTCGCCGGCGACGTCCGCAGGGCGCTCGACGACGCGCGGGAGAAGCTCAGCCATGCGCAGCACCCCGGCCACCTGGCCGGAGCGCATCTGAGCGCGGCGCAGATCCATGTCGACGGCGCACGCGATCTGCTCCTTCGCATGATCGAACCGGAAGAGGTCGCGCCGCTTCTGCCGGGACTCGTCGCGCTCGTCAGGGAGCACCTCCCGGTGAAGGATCCCCGGCGTGCCAGGGCCGAGGACATCTGGAAGGAGGTGCACAAGCGCCCCCCGACCCCGGCGGATGTGGAGGCGATCCTCGACGCGGTGAACGTCGCCCGGCAGCAGGCCCTCCGTGACCGGTTACGCGTCGGCAGCTTCGTCCGCATCGTGAAGTACGTCGCCGTCGCGCTGGGGGTGCTCGCGGTGCTCGTCGGCGTACTCGGCTTCCTCTATCCGTGGGTGGTGCCCCTGTGCTTCACGCCGGAAGCCCCGCCGGTCCAGGGCGGCGAGGGCGGCCCCCGGTTCGTGACCGTCTGCTCGGTGGCCAGCAGCGATGAGCTGATGTCCGCCCCGCAACCCAGCGGCCTCAGGGATCTGCCCGCGATCGAGTTCAACTACGTGGTCGTGGAGATCGTCGGGCTGCTGGCAGCCGCCATCGCCGCCGCCTCCGCACTGCGCCGTATGAGCGGCACGGCCACGCCCTACGACGTACCGGTGGCGCTGGCGTGGCTGAAGCTGCCGACCGGTGCGCTGACGGCGGTGCTGGGGCTGCTGCTGATGCGCGGCGGGTTCGTCCCCGGTCTGACCGCCCTCGACTCGTCGGCCCAGATCATCGCGTGGGCCATCGTCTTCGGCTATTCGCAGCAGATCTTCACGCAGTTCGTCGACAAGCAGGGGCAGGCGCTCCTGGCGGGCGTCCGCGGGCCGGGCGCGGCACCGCCGCCCAACCCCGGCCCTCCGGCAGCGCCGGCGGAGTAGGACGTCTCAGCCCACCCCGCTCCAGAACCCCGTCAGCGCCTCGGCCGTCTTCTCCGGGCGCTCGGCGTTGGGGGAGTGCTCGGCGCCCTCGATGACGGTGCGCGCGGCGGCGAGCCGTTCGGCCATCGCGTCCATCCACGGCACCGGCCAGGCGTAGTCGACGGACCCGGAGACCACATGGGCGGCCAGCCCCGTACGGGCCAGCTCCGCCACCCGGTCGGGCTCCTGAAGCATCTGACGGCCGGTCGCGATCAGCTGCTCGGGGACGGTGTTCAGCCAACGGCGGTGCAGAAACGCGCCGATCTCCGGGGGCGTCGAGGCGTCCGCCGCCTCCGGAGGGTCCAGCTCGCGCATCGCCCGCCAGATGCTCTCCATGTCGAGCGTGCCGAGCGCCTCGATCAGCATCCGCACCCTGGCCTGCTGGGACGCCTCGATGGCCGCGGGCCCGGAGCTGAGCACGGTGAGCGAGCGGAACGGGGCGGCGTCCAGGAGCACCGCGGCCCGGGTGATCAGCCCGCCCAGCGAGTGCCCCAGCAGGTGCAGGGGACCGCTCCCGGGCTCGTGCACGGCCCGCGCCTGGGCCAGTACGTCGAGGGCCAACTCCCTTTGTGCGTACGCCACTTCACTGCGCGGGCCGGGGGACTCGTGCTGGCCGCGGCCGTCCACCGCGACCGCCCGGAACCCGGCCGCGGCGAGCGGCGCCAGCAAGGCGATGAAGTCCTCCTTGCTGCCGGTGAACCCGGGCACCAGCAAGGCGGTCCCGATCGGCGCGCCGTCGGGACGGGCGTCGTGCACGGCGAACGCACCGCGCTCGGTGTCGAGTCGGTACGCACGGGCGCACGGGGGCAGCGTGAGGGTGGGCGGCCTGCTCATGGGACGAGGTTAGCCGGGCGGGGCGGTGAAACCGGGCCGGGAACGCCGACGACCCGGCACCCGCGGACGTACTCGTCCAGGAGCGGGGCCGGGTCGCCGGGCGTTGCGCGTCAGCTCTCGGGCGTCGCCTCGGCGGCGGGGGCCTTGGCCCGGGTCCGGCGGCGGACCGGCTTGGCCTCGGCGGCCTCCGCGACGTCCGCGGCCGGCTTGGCGGCGGCGGCCTTGCGGGTCCGCTTGGGCTTCGCCGGTGCCTCGGTCGCGCCCTCGGCGGTGGCCGTCGCGGCCTCGGCGGCCTTGGCGGCGGCCGTCTTGCGGGTCCGCTTGGGCTTCGCCGGGGCCGCCTCAGCGCCCTCGGCGGTGTCCGCGGCCTCCGCGACGTCCGCGGCCGGCTTGGCGGCGGCGGCCTTACGGGTCCGCTTGGGCTTCGCCGGTGCCTCGGTCGCGCCTTCGGCGGTCTCCACCGCGGCCTCGGCGGCCTTGGCGGCGGCCGTCTTGCGGGTCCGCTTCGGCTTCGCCGGCGCCGCGTCCACCACGGTGTCCGCGGCCTGGGCCACGGTCTCCGTCACCGCGGCCGGCGCCGTCTCCACGGCGGCCTTGGCGGCGCTGCGGGTACGGCGGCGCGGCTTGGCCGGCGCCTCGACGGGCTCCGTCACCGCGGCGGGTTCGGCGACCGCCGCCGAGGCCTGCGCGGCGAGCGCGATCGCCGCGGTCTCGACGGTCTGGAAGGTCGCGGTGTCCACCGGCCGGACCGGACGGGTACGGCGGCGGCGCGGCTTGGCGGGCTCGGCCGGAGCCTCGGTCACCACGGCGGCGGTGGCCGTCGCCTCGGCGGCCGGGGCCGGTACGGCCGCTGCCACCGCGGTCTGCGCGCCGCGGGTACGGCGGCGCCGGCGCGGCTGCCGCGGCGCCTCGGCGGCCTGCGCGTCCTCGGCAGGCGACCCGCCCGGTGCACGCACCGGCTCCACCGGAGCGGCTGACGCCGCGCCCTCTGCCGCCTCGGAGGCGGCCGGGCCGTCCAGCGGAGCACCGCCGCGGGTACGGCGGCGCTGCCGCGGCGTACGGGTGCGCTTGGGGCGCTCCTCCTCCACGGCGCCGCCCCGGCGGGGGCCGCGGCCGCGGCCGCCGGTCTCGCCCAGGTCCTCGACCTCTTCGGCGGCGAGCCCGGCCCGGGTGCGCTCGGTGCGCGGCAGCACGCCCTTGGTGCCGTCGGGGATGTGCAGCTGCTCGTACAGGTGCGGCGAGGTGGAGTAGGTCTCCTCCGGCTCGTCGAACGGCAGGTCCAGCGCCTTGTTGATCAGCTTCCAGCGCGGGATGTCGTCCCAGTCGACGAGGGTGACCGCGGTGCCCTTGGCGCCCGCCCGGCCGGTACGGCCGATGCGGTGCAGGTAGGTCTTCTCGTCCTCGGGGGACTGGTAGTTGATGACGTGCGTCACACCCTCGACGTCGATGCCGCGGGCGGCGACGTCGGTGCAGACCAGGACGTCGACCTTGCCGTTGCGGAAGGCGCGCAGCGCCTGCTCGCGGGCGCCCTGGCCGAGGTCGCCGTGCACCGCGCCGGACGCGAAGCCGCGCCGGGAGAGCTGGTCGGCGATGTCGGCGGCGGTCCGCTTCGTACGGCAGAACACCATCGCCAGACCGCGGCCCTCGGCCTGCAGGATGCGCGCGACCATCTCCGGCTTGTCCATGGAGTGCGCGCGGAAGACGTGCTGGGTGATGTTGGCGACCGTGGCGCCCTCGTCGTCCGGCGCGGTGGCGCGGATGTGCGTGGGCTGCGACATGTAGCGGCGGGCCAGCGAGATGACCTGGCCGGGCATGGTCGCGGAGAACAGCATGGTCTGCCGCTTGGCCGGCAGCAGCTGGATGATCTTCTCGACGTCGGGCAGGAAGCCCAGGTCGAGCATCTCGTCGGCCTCGTCCAGGACGAGGGCGCGCACCTGCGAGAGGTCCAGCTTCTTCTGGCCCGCGAGGTCGAGCAGCCGGCCGGGCGTGCCGACGACGACGTCGACGCCCTTCTTCAGCGCCTCGACCTGCGGCTCGTAGGCCCGGCCGCCGTAGATCGCCAGGACCCGGACATTGCGGACCTTGCCGGCGGTGAGCAGGTCGTTGGTGACCTGGGTGCACAGCTCGCGGGTCGGCACGACCACGAGGGCCTGCGGCGCCTCGGTCAGCTGCTCGGGCTTGGAGCGGCCCGCCTCGACGTCCGCGGGGACCGTGACGCGCTCGATGAGCGGCAGGCCGAAGCCCAGGGTCTTGCCCGTGCCGGTCTTGGCCTGGCCGATGACGTCGTTGCCGGAGAGGGCGACGGGGAGCGTCATCTCCTGGATGGGAAAGGGGGAAATGATGCCGACGGCCTCCAGGGCCTCGGCCGTCTCGGGGAAAATCCCAAGGTCTCGGAACGTAGACAGAGTCTTGCCTCTTCTGTGAGACGCGGTGGGAGGCGGCGAAGGGGGTCGTACCGCTCCGTCGTACGGCTTCGTACGGGTCGGCCTGATGACGGCCGATGGAGCGGGACCACTGCCAACGCTCAGGCACTCCTGCCGCGAGCGGTGTCCCTCCTGCTGTGCGCACGTCTCGTACGCGCCGCGGGGGAGGGCGGTCGGTTTGGAGCCGATCGGGCCACCGACCGGGCATCCGCTTCGTGGAGCGACCCACCGGTTACCGGCAGGTCCAATACCACTGTACCCCGGATAACGCGTACCCATCCGAAGGCTTGTATGAGTGAGGAATACATCACGTCCGGCCGACGTGCCCGCGGCCGGTCCCCGGGGCGGTTCCCGCAGCCGGACGGAACTGGCTGACCAGGGCCTTCCGCGCGCCGCCCGGCGGGCTATTGTGCCGGTCATGGGAACGCCTGACAACGCCGCGGCTGACGCGCAAGAACACACCGGGATCGCCGCCCAGAACTGGGCGCAGGCATCCGCCGACCCGCAGTACCGGGCGGCCGTGATCGATCTGCTCGGCGCACTCGCGTACGGCGAGCTGTCCGCCTTCGAGCGCCTGGCGGAGGACGCCAAGCTCGCGCCGACGATGGACGACAAGGCCGAGCTGGCCAAGATGGCCTCGGCCGAGTTCCACCACTTCGAGCGGCTGCGGGAGCGGCTCGCGCAGATCGAGGCGGAGCCGAACGAGGCCATGGAGCCGTTCGCCGCCGCACTGGACGAGTTCCACCGCCAGACGGCGCCGTCGGACTGGCTGGAGGGCCTGGTCAAGGCGTATGTCGGCGACTCGATCGCCAGTGACTTCTACCGCGAGGTCGCAGCGCGGCTCGACTCCGACACCCGCGATCTGGTGCTGGCCGTCCTCGACGACACCGGGCATGCGTCGTTCGCCGTCGAGAAGGTGCGGGCGGCCATCGAGGCCGAGCCGCGGGTCGGCGGGCGCCTCGCGCTGTGGGCGCGGCGGCTGATGGGCGAGGCGCTCTCGCAGGCGCAGCGGGTCGTCGCGGACCGTGACGCGCTCTCCACGATGCTGGTGGGCGGGGTGGCCGACGGTTTCGACCTGGCCGAGGTGGGCCGGATGTTCTCCCGGATCACCGAGGCGCACACCAAGCGGATGGCGGCGCTGGGGCTCGCGGCCTGACGGCCGGGTGCCGAGGAGGACGGTGACCTGCTGACGAAGGCGCCGGGTGGCTCAGGCCGTCCGGTGCCCCTTCAGCGGCGTGGCCGGCCGCCGAAGACGGTGGCGCGGCGGGCGCACCAGGACCGAGAGCAGCGCCACGCCCACCGCGACCGCGGCGAACAGCACCTGGACGGGGTGCCCGGGGCCGAGGATCGAGCGGGTCAGCAGGGCGCCGAGCAGCGCCGCCACCGGGCCCGTCGCCAGGGTCAGCGTGCGGGCCGGAAGGCGGTCGGGCAGCCAGCGCACGGCGGACAGGGCGATGGCCAAGCCGATGAGCACGGCTCCGAGCGCTTCCCAGATCATGCTGTTCCCTCCCGCGTGACGGCGTGCCCGCATGCCAGGACCGAGATGCCGATGGCATGGCGCCGATCGGACGAACAAATCGGTCGTAGGCGGTCGTACCCAAGGGGCGGCGACAGCAACCCTCCCGCCGCGGGTCCCCTGCCTGATCAGCGCAGCCGGGCCGACCCGAACGGCCTGATCTGCGCACATCCGGACCGGTGGAACGGAGAAAGGGGCGGTGGCCCGGAGAGTCTCCGGGCCACCGCCCCTTGGTGCCTCTTTGTTCGCGGGCGCCGCGGCGGGCGTCCCGCCGGTCAGAGCGCGCCGAACCCGACCTTGCGGCCGGCCGGCTCTCCGAGCTCCACATAGGCCAGCCGGTCCGCCGGGACCAGGACCTTGCGGCCGTGTTCGTCCGCCAGCTTCAGCAGGTCCGACTTGCCGGCCAGCGCGTCGGACACCGCGCGCTCGACCTCCTCGGCAGACTGCCCGCTCTCCAGAACGATCTCGCGGGGCGCGTGCTGCACGCCGATCTTGACCTCCACGGCTTTGTCCCTCCGACGGTCAGTTGGGGCGCGGCCATCCGCGCTGTACCCAGCACACATTAGCCCGGTACGGGGACGCGCAGGACGCCGCGCACCACGCCAGCAGCGAACACGGTCAGTGCGTGTCGCTTCCGTGCAGCGGGAAGCCGGCGATGCCCTTCCAGGCGAGCGAGGTCAGCAGCTGCACCGCGGTGTCCCGCGGAACCTGGCTCCCGGAGGAGAGCCAGTAGCGCGCCACCACCTGGGAGACCCCGCCCAGCC
This sequence comes from Streptomyces sp. NPDC002446, assembly GCF_053595675.1. Lineage (NCBI taxonomy): Bacteria > Bacillati > Actinomycetota > Actinomycetes > Kitasatosporales > Streptomycetaceae > Streptomyces > Streptomyces sp. NPDC002446. The sequence goes on from NZ_JBSFYC010000036.1 coordinate 62,820, forward strand.
CCACGGCGAGCAGCATCGACTCGTCCTGGGAGAGGCCGGTGTCCTCGGCGATCACCGCGCTTATGGCCTCGGCGCACTCCAGCGACACCTTGTCCACCCGCTCGCGGACCGCCGGCTCATTGGTCAGGTCCGACTCGAAGACCAGCCGGAAGGCGCCGCCCGGGTCCTCCACGTACGCGAAGTAGGCGTCCATCGTGGCCGCGACCCGCTGCTTGTTGTCGGTCGTCGACTCCAGCGCCGAGCGCACCGACTGCAGCAGTGACTCGCAGTGCTGGTCCAGCAGCGCGAGGTAGAGGTCCAGCTTGCCCGGGAAGTGCTGGTAGAGCACCGGCTTGCTGACGCCCGCCCGCTCGGCGATGTCGTCCATGGCGGCCGCGTGGTAGCCCTGTGCGACGAAGACCTCCTGGGCCGCGCCCAGAAGCTGGTTGCGCCGGGCTCGGCGTGGCAGGCGAGTGCCCCGCGGGCGCGCCGCCTCGGTCTGCTCGATGGCGCTCACGCTGCCTCCCAGAAATCGTTCCGTACGCGGTCTGTACAAGGTGGTGCACCGCGCCCGCCATCGTACTTTTGGGTAACCCGGGTGTGTGCCGTCCAGGGTGAGAATTTCTGTCCGGTACCGCTTCGGCAACCCGACATAACGTCCCAGGTCATCGGTATTCGTCTTCGTTGAGCTCGACGACGCGCGCCTGCTCGGCGCGATCCGCCTCGTTCGCGGTGTCCGGGTCGGTGCCGGTCAGCGGTTCGTCGCGGTGCGCTTCGAGGTCGGCGTACTGCTCCGCGGCGTCCGCTTCCGGCGCCTCCACGTCAAATTCGGGGGCTTCGCTCTCGTCCTCGAAAGTGTCCGGGTCTGTCGGGTCGACGCGCATGGTGGCTCCCTTTCTCGCGGACTCAGTTCGTCGGCTGGCGCCAGGCATGAAAGCAGGGCCCGGGGGCGGCTGCCCCTGTCTACGAGCCTAGGAGAGCCGCCGCAGCAGCGCGATGCGGAGTGTGACCGCGAACACACAATCGGGGGCGTGATCGTCTCGTAACATCGACCCCATGTCTTCGACCGAGTCGCCGGACACCGCGACCGCCGCCCTCCCGGTGCCCCCGGCCGGCCCCGGCCGGCGCGGCGCGGCGGAGACGGTGCGCACCGTGACCCTGACGGGCCTGACGCTGGCCCTGCGGGCGCCGGCCGGGGCCGCGGGGCAGGGCGGCGCGGCGGACGGCGCCGGCGACGAGGGTGCCGCGCCGGGCCGGGAGCCCGCGCTCTACGTCCACGGCCTCGGCGGCTCCTCGCAGAACTGGTCCGGCCTGATGCCGCTGCTCGCCGACCGGGTGGACGGCGAGGCACTCGACCTGCCCGGATTCGGGCACTCGCCGCCGCCGCGCGACGGCAACTACTCGGTCTCCGCACAGGCGCGCGTGATCATCCGCTACCTCGACGCGGCCGGGCGCGGCCCCGTCCACCTCATCGGCAACTCCATGGGGGGCGCCGCGGCGACCCGCGTGGCGGCGGCGCGCCCCGACCTCGTCCGTACCCTGACGCTGATCTCCCCGGCGCTGCCCGAGCTGCGGCCGCAGCTGACGGCGGTGCCCACGGCGCTGCTCGCGGTCCCCGGCATCGCCAGGCTCTTCGGCCGGCTCACCGAGGACTGGACGCCCGAGCGCCGTACGCGCGAGGTGCTGGCGCTCTGTTACGGCGACCCCGGCCGGGTCAGCCCGGAGGGGTTCAACGCGGCGGTCGACGAGTACGCCCGGCGGCTCGAACTCCCTTATTTCTGGGACGTGATGGAGCGCTCGGCGCGCGCTCTGGTGAACGCCTACACGCTCGGCGGGCAGCACAACCTGTGGCGTCAGGCAGAGCGGGTGCTCGCCCCGACGCTTCTCGTCTACGGTGGACGCGACCGCCTGGTCTCCTTCCGGATGGCGCGGCGGGCGGCCGCGGCGTTCCGTGGTTCGCGGCTGCTGACGCTGCCGGAGGCGGGACATGTGGCGATGATGGAGTACCCGGAGGCAGTGGCGCGGGCCGTCCGCGACCTGCTCGACAGTGAAGTGACCGATGTGACCGCTGATGCGGGCAGGAGCTGACACGCCCCGTGGGACGCCATAGCCGCCGAAGCCGGCCGGAGACCGAAGCCCTTTCGCCGACCGCCGCCGCGCCCGGCGGCGGACCGTCGGGCGGCCGGGCACCCGCACCGGGGCCCGGTCCGGGGCGCCGCAGGCGTGAGCCGGCCGAGGGCGACACGGTGCGCGGCGGGCACCCCGAGCAGCGCGAACCGGGCGGCGGCTGGGGTGCGTTCCCGGGGGCGGGAGCGCCCCCGATGGCGCCCGGACAGGCCGCGCCGAGGATTCCCCGGCCCCGCACCGAGATGTACGGCTCCCGTCCGCTGGCCGCGCCGGGCGACGGGCCGGGGCCGCGCCGCGAGTACATGGACGCCTTCGACGCCTACGGCGGGCCCGGCCCGGACGAGGCCGACGACGACGTGTTCCGGGCGGGTGCCCCCGGCGCGCAGGCCGTGCCGGGCGCGCAGGCCGTACCTCCCGGCGGCCGGTTCACCGGGCGTTCGGTGGTCTTCGATCGGGGCGAGCCTGACGAGGCGGTCCACCCGGCCGACCAGGACCCGGCAGACCAGGACCTGGCCGGTGACGTCGAGGACGCCTTCGACGCGGAGTCGCGGCACGGCGCCAGGAAGGGCGGCAAGGGCCGGACGTTCACCGGCGCGGCCGCCGCGGCGGTGACCACCGTGCTCGCCGTCGTCATCGCGGGCCAGGTCGCCGACCAGCACAAGGACGGCGGCGACCCGCAGGCGAGCAGCGGCGAGGACCGTACCGAGGGGGTCGGTGACGAGGCCTCCAGGTCGCAGAGCAGGCCCACCCAGGACGCCAAGCCGGCGGGTTACGGCGAGAAGATGGCGCAGGTCTTCCCGCTGGCCGCGGATCTGACGGGCAGCGGCCGGTTCACGCCGGCCGGCGGCGACGCCAAGGCGCCCGGCCACGGCAAGGTGCTGCGCTACCGCGTCGACGTCGAGGACGGACTGCCGCTGGACGGCGAGCTGTTCGCCGAGGCGGTGCACAAGACCCTCAATGACGAACGGAGCTGGGCGCACGGCGGGCAGCGGACCTTCCAGCGGGTGGCGTCCGGCACCGCCGACTTCGTGATCACGCTGGCGAGCCCGGGGACCACCGCGACGTGGTGCGCCAAGTCCGGTCTCGACACCACCGAGGACAATGTCTCCTGCGACTCGGCGGCGACCGACCGGGTCATGATCAACGCCTACCGGTGGGCGCAGGGCGCCAAGACCTACGGGCGCGACAAGATGCTCGCCTACCGGCAGATGCTGATCAACCACGAGGTCGGCCACCGGCTCGGGCACGACCACGAGGCCTGCTCCCGTCAGGGCGCACTGGCCCCGGTGATGATGCAGCAGACGAAGTTCCTGACCACGGACGGGGCCACCTGCCGGCCCAACTCCTGGCCGTTTCCCACCCAGCGGTGAGCTGACGGGGCGTTGTCCGTATGCCCCGCACCCTGGGCTTCCTGTGGCGTAGCGATCACATAGCGCCTCGAAACGCCCCTGTGGGGCGAAAGTTACGTGCTTTCACCCCTTCCGGTGGCGCGACGGACAACCGTCCATCGCGCCACCGGCCCTTTTGCATAGCTTCTTCCTGCAGATGACGGCCGTGCGGCCGTTCCGCCAGGGACGCCGATAAGGGAGGACGGGGGTGTAGTCGTGCGCATTGGACTGCTCACCGAGGGTGGCTATCCGTACGCGACCGGTGAGGCGCATGCGTGGTGCGACCGGCTCGTGCGCGGGCTCACCGGCCATGACTTCGAGGTCTACGCCCTGAGCAACCAGGCGCGTCAGGAGGCGGCGGGCGGACCCGCCCCTCCCGGCCACGTGCGGCTGGTACGGGGCGCGCCCCTGTGGGGCGACTTCCCCGCCGGGCACCTCCGGGGCGCGGAGGAGCGCCGGGGCCGTGCCCCCGGCCGGCGGGCACGGCGCCGCTTCGCCGAGCACTTCGGCGAACTGGTGGCGGCCTTCGCCACGGCCTCGGCGGGGGCGTTGCCGACGGGGTCCGGCGACACCCCCGACAACTCTGTGACCAGCAAGGCGGACCGTTTCGCCACCGGTCTCTACGGGCTTGCCGAATGCGCCCGGGAGCACGGCGGAGTGCCCGCCCTGCTCCGCTCCGAGGACGCCGTGCGCATCCTGGAGCGGGCCTGCCGCGGCCCCCGCGCCCTGCCCGCCGTCCACGGCGCACAGGTCAACGATCTGCTGGCGGTCGCCGCACAGCTCGAACTCGCGCTGCGCCCGCTGTCGCTGGACTGGTACGGCGACCGGGACGCCCCCGGCCTCGACGGGGTGGACCTCTGCCATGCCACCTCCGGCGGCGCGGCGGCCCTCCCGGGGCTGCTGGCCAAACGCTTCTTCGGCACTCCGCTGCTGGTCACCGAGTGCGGCGTACGGCTGCGTGAGCACTACCTCGCACGCGCAGCGGCCCCGCTGAGCGCTCCGGTGCGGGCGCTGCTCGCCGCCTTCCAGGGCGCGCTGGCCGCCGAGACCTACGCCCGGGCCGACCTGATCACCCCCGGCAACACCCATGTCCGCCGCTGGCAGGAGCACTGCGGCGCCGACCGGGCCCGGCTGCGCACGGTCTACCCGGGCATGGACGCCGCCCCCTTCGCCGCGGTCGCCGACGCCCCGGCGGACGACTCCAGGACGCTGGTGTGGGTCGGCGCCATCGAGCCCGCCAAGGACCTGGTGGCGCTGCTGCACGCGTTCGCCGAGGTCCACCGGGCCGAGCCGGAGGCGACGCTGCGGATCATCGGCGGGGTCGGCCGTGATCCGCAGGCGCCCGGCTACCTCGCGCACTGCCGGTCGCTGGCCGCCCAGCTCTTCCCGGACGAGGCGGCCGACGCCCGCACCGTCGGCGAGAACCCGGTCAGCTTCGAGGAGATCGGCGGCCCCGAGGCCCCGACCCTGGCGGACGCCTACGCCTCCGCCGCGGTGGTGGTGCTCTCCAGCGTCGTCGAGGGTTTCCCGCGCTCCCTGGTGGAGGCGATGTTCAGCGGCCGTGCCACGGTGTCGACCGATGCCGGCGCGGTCTGCGAGGTCATCGGCGGCACCGGGCTGGTCGTCCCGCCGCGCAACCCCCGCGCCCTCGCCGAGGCGTGCCGCGCGCTGCTCGGTGACCCGGACCGCAGGGCCCGGCTGGGGGCGGCGGCCCGTGCGCGGGCGCTCGAACTGTTCACCGTCGAGCAGAACACCGCGGCATTTCGTGGCATCTACCTGGAGCTGATCTCGCGCGCCCCGGCCCGCCCGGCCGACCACCGCGTGCTGGACGCACAGGGCGTCCCGCAGCCCTTCGCCCGACCCGCCGAATCCCATGTCCCCGGCCGGTGGGCCGCGACCGGCGCCGCCAGGGCGGTCAGGCCGGCCGGCCGTACGCCGAGCTGGGCGGTACCGGAGGGGAGGCGGTCGGCCGGGGTGCCGGCGATGTCCGAGACATGAGACGGCCGGTGAGACAGGGGTGCAAGGCGATGAGGCAGGCGTGGTGAGCGTGAGGGTGATGGCAGTGGTGACGGGTGTGCTGGACGTGATGTGTGTGGTCGGCGTGGTGGGCGTCGCGCTGGTCACCGGTATGGCCGATGTGGCGCACGCCGGCAACCGGGAGGGGCTGCGCCGATGGGAGTCCCCCCTGGGGCAAAAGGTCCTCGGGGGAGGCCGCCCCGGCCGCCCGGCCCGGGAGCGCGCCGGTGGCCTCCGCCCCGGACAGGGCGGCCGTCCGCAGGCCCCGGGGAAGGGGGACGGCGTATGACCGCGCCCGAAGGCGGCACCACCCGCGCCCCCGGCGCCACCGGGGAGGGCCGCACGGCCACGGGGGGCCGGCCCGGCGCCCGGCCCGTGCGCCGCGGCCCCGCCGACCCCGTACGTGCCTTGATGCACCGTCACCAGAAGCTGTGCGCCCACGCCGTCGACGCGCTGGAGATCGCCGCAGGCTTGGAGGCGCACGGTGTCACCGACCGGACCGCCGCGCGCTTCCGGCACCGCGATGTCTTCTCGCTCGCGGAGGAGCTCTACGCCCGCGTGCCGCGCGCCCAGCAGGACACGCGGGGAGCCGGCGCGGGGTGGGGCCGGGGGTGGGGAGGGCGCTGCGGCGCGGTGCTCCAGCTGCTCCCGGGCGCCGTCTGCGGTGCGGTGGTCGCCGCCCTCGCCTCGCTGGACGACACCGCAACTCCCGTGTTCCGTCTGGCCGTCGGCGTGACCGGTGTCGTGCTGCTGGCGCTCGCCGTCCGGCTGGCCGTACGGTCCGGGCCGCTGCGGGCGCGCCACCACGGCACCGGATCGCGCACCGCGGGCCTGTGGGTCGCCTGGACCGCCGGGTACGCGGTCTGCGGCGACTGGCTGCTGGGCCAGCTGCTGGCCGGCGGCCCCGACCTGCCGTACGCGCACCCGAGGGCCGCCGTCGCCACCGCCCTGGCGCTGGCCTTCGCCGTCCTCCCCGCCGCCGGCTGCGCCCGCTGGTTCGCGCTGCGCGGCCGGCGCGGCCTGGCCGCCAGCCGCGGCCTCGGGGAGTTCGCCGCCCGTCTCCGGCCGCTGCTGCTCGCCGCCACCGCGCTCTTCCTGGGCGCCCTGGTGGCGCTGCTCCTCGGCGCGGGGGCGCTCTTCGGGGGCGGCGGGCCGGTGGCGGTGGCCGCGGCCACCGCGCTGGGCCTGCTGCTCTTCCTCGCCCGGCTGCTCGCCGCGCACGGCTTCCCCGAGGCGGCCGCCGCGGGCATGGCCTCGGCCGCCGCCCTGGAGGCGCTCGCGCCGGCCCTGGTGCTGACCGCCCGGCTGCCCGGCCTGGACCCGCTCGCCGTCCCGGTGGAGGCGCTGGCCGGCGCCGCGGGTCCGGCGGCGGTGCCCGCCGTGGCCTGTACGGCCGCCGCCCTCGGCCTCCTCGTCTACGGGCTGCGGGCGCTCACCGGCGCCTGCGCGCACTCGCCCGCCGCCGGCCCGGCAAGGACGCCCCGGCCGTGACCACCCCTGCCGCCACCCGCCCCCACGACCCCGCACCCCCACTCGGGCACCACGCACCACCCCCGAAGAGGCACCCCGAAAAGGCCCCTTCCGACGCTTCGCCGCAGCCCCCTCCCCCCACCCGGCCCCCGTCCCCAGGGCGGCGGCCGGCCCCGCGGCCGAAGACGACGTACTTCCCTCGATCCGCTTTAGGAGCGCGACACATGAACGTCCAGCCGACCACACGTACCGCGGACCGGGGGGTCGCACGATGAGGGTGCTGCTCATCGGCGCCAACGGCTACCTGGGCCGCTATGTCGCCGACCGCCTGCTCGCCGACCCCGCCGTCCAGCTCACCGCCCTCGGGCGGGGCGACGACGCCGACGTCCGCTTCGACCTGGCCACCGGCAGCCCCGGTGCGCTCACCCGCTTCCTGGACGCGGTGCACCCCGGAGTGGTCGTCAACTGCGCCGGCGCCACCCGCGGCGGTGCCCGGGAGCTGACCCGGCACAACACCGTCGCGGTCGCCACCATCTGCGAATCGCTGCGCCGCAGCGGCTGCGGCGCCCGGCTCGTCCACCTGGGCTGCGCCTCCGAGTACGGGCCCTCCCAGCCCGGCTCCTCGACCGCCGAGGACGCGGTGCCGCGCCCCGGAGGCCCGTACGGCGTCAGCAAGCTGGCCGCCACCGAACTGGTCCTGGGCTCCGGCCTCGACGCGGTCGTGCTGCGGGTCTTCTCCCCGGTCGGACCCGGCACCCCGGCCGGCTCGCCGCTCGGCCGGCTCGCCGAGGCGATGCGCCGGGCGATGCAGTCCGGCGACAGCGAGCTCAAGCTCGGCGGGCTCGGCGTACAGCGGGACTTCGTCGACGTACGGGACGTCGCCCGCGCCGTGCACGCCGCCTCGCTCTCCGCCGCGCAGGGCGTGGTCAACATCGGCACCGGCCGCGCCGTACGGCTGCGGGAGGCCGCCTCCGTGCTCGCCCGGGTGGCCGGCTTCGGCGGTGCGCTGCACGAACTCGACTCCCCGCCGGCCCGGCTCGTCATCCCCGGCCCGGCCGCCGAGCACCCGGCCGGCTCGCCGCCCGCCACCTACCCGTACCCGGACGGCTGCGGCACCTGGCAGCAGGCGGACGTACGCACCGCGCGCGACCGGCTCGGCTGGCGCCCCCGGATCGGCCTGGAGGAGTCCCTCGCCGACATCTGGATGGAGGCGGCATGTCGCATCTGACCACCCCCGCGGGCACCAGCCGCGCCCCGACCGGGGCCGCACCGCTCGGCATCGGTGTGCCGGGCTTCGCCCATCCGCTGCTGGCGCCCGGCGAATGGGCCGGACTGCTGGGCTGCTCCCCGGGGTCCGTGCACTGGGCGGTGCTCAATGTGTCCAACGGGCCCGGTGCCCGCCCCGACCCGCACTGCATCCCGGCCGCCGCCCGGCTCTGTGAGACAGGTGTCCGAGTACTGGGACACCTGGACATGGGCCTGGGAACGCGTCCCTTCGGTGAGCTGATCGCCGACGCGCACCGCTACCTGGAGTGGTACAAGGCCGACGGCTTCTGGCTGGACCGCTGCCCCACCGACCGGACGCTGCTGCCCCCGACCCGCCGGCTCGCCGCCGCCCTGCGGTCCCTGTGCGACGGCGGCCACCTGGTCTTCGGGCACGGCGCCCACCCCCACCCCGGGTACGCGGAGTCCGCCGACCAGCTCGTCACCTTCGCCGGCCGCTGGTGCGACTACCGCTGGTCGCAGGTGGCCGAGTGGACCGCCGACTACCCTCCGGAGCGGTTCTGCCACCTCGTCCACAGCGTGCCGCGTACCCACCTGGACGAGGCGCTGCGGATCGCGCGCTGGCAGGGGGCGGGCACCGTGTACGTCACCGACCGCCGGGCCGACGGGGCGGCGGGTGCCGCCGGAGACGCCTGGGCGTCGCTGCCCGGCTACTGGGACGAATTCGTCTCGCGCATCGGACCGGGTGTCTCGGAATGAAGAAGGGCGTGGCAGTGTTACGGGAAGACAATCAATCCTCAGATACCGACCAACCCCCTTGTTGAGGTCATCCGTGTCGCTGCCACCCCTGGTCGAGCCCGCTCCGGAGCTCACCGTCGACGAGGTCCGCAGGTACTCCCGCCACCTGATCATTCCCGATGTCGGGATGGACGGGCAGAAGCGGCTGAAGAACGCCAAGGTGCTGTGTGTCGGCGCCGGCGGCCTGGGTTCGCCCGCGCTGATGTACCTGGCCGCGGCCGGCGTGGGCACGCTCGGCATCGTGGAGTTCGACGAGGTCGACGAGTCGAACCTGCAGCGCCAGATCATCCACAGCCAGGCGGACATCGGCCGCTCGAAGGCCGCGTCCGCCAAGGACACGGTGCTGGGCATCAACCCGTACGTCACGGTCAACCTGCACGAAGAGCGCCTCGACTCCACGAACGTCATGGAGCTCTTCGCGCAGTACGACCTGATCGTCGACGGCACGGACAACTTCGCCACCCGCTACCTGGTCAACGACGCCTGCGTGCTGCTGAACAAGCCGTACGTCTGGGGCTCGATCTACCGCTTCGACGGCCAGGCGTCGGTCTTCTGGTCCGAGCACGGCCCCTGCTACCGCTGCCTGTACCCGGAGCCCCCGCCGCCGGGCATGGTGCCCTCCTGCGCCGAGGGCGGCGTCCTCGGCGTGCTGTGCGCCTCCATCGGCTCCATCCAGGTCAACGAGGCCATCAAGCTGCTCGCGGGCATCGGCGACCCGCTCGTCGGCCGCCTGATGATCTATGACGCACTGGAGATGACGTACCGTCAGGTCAAGGTCCGCAAGGACCCCGACTGCGCGGTCTGCGGAGAGAACCCGACCGTCACCGAGCTCATCGACTACGAGGCCTTCTGCGGCGTCGTGTCCGAGGAGGCCCAGGAGGCGGCGGCCGGCTCCACGATCACTCCGAAGCAGCTCAAGGAGTGGATCGACGCCGACGAGAAGATCGACATCATCGACGTCCGCGAACCCAACGAGTTCGAGATCGTCTCGATCCCCGGCGCCCGCCTGATCCCGAAGAACGAGTTCCTGATGGGCAACGCCCTCCAGGACCTCCCGCAGGACAAGAAGATCGTCCTGCACTGCAAGACCGGCGTCCGCTCGGCGGAGGTGCTGGCCGTCCTGAAGTCCGCGGGCTTCGCCGACGCGGTGCACGTCGGCGGCGGGGTCATCGGCTGGGTCAACACGGTCGAGCCGGAGAAGCCGGTGTACTGACCGCGGCGTTCGCGCGAAGGGCGCCGGTCCGCAGTGTGCGGACCGGCGCCCTTGGTCTGCGCCGTGCACGGCGCTCGCGGCCGGGTCGCGGGCCGCCGCTCAGATCTCGCCCTTGCGCGTCAGATACGTGAAGGCCAGCCAGCCCGGCAGCACCGGCAGCCAGAACGTCATCAGGCGGAACAGCAGCACCGCGGGGAAGGCGATGTCGCCGCCCAGGCCCGCCAGGGTCAGTGCCGTGATGATCGCGCCCTCGACCGCGCCCACACCGCCCGGCGTCGGCGCCGCCGACCCCAGCGCGTTGCCGGCGAGGAAGGCCACCGCGATGCTCGCGTAACTGAGCTGGTCGCCGCCGCCGAACGCGCGGATCGAGGCGTCCAGGCACATCACGTTCGCCGCGGTCAGCAGCAGCATCCCGCCGATCCCGGTGACCAGCTTCCGGGGCCGCTGCAGGATGTCCAGCATCCGCGGCACCACACCGGCAAACAGCGTCCGCAGCCGTGTCACCACGAACTTCCGCAGCACCGGCACCGCCGTCACCACCAGCACCAGCACCGCCACCGTCAGCAGTCCGGCGATGACCGTACGGGACGGCGTCAGCTGGTCGTCCCTGCTCTGGGTGCCGGTCAGATAGCCGAAGGTCAGCAGCAGCAGGATGTGGCAGCCCAGACCGAACAGCTGGGACGCGCCGACGCTCGCCACCGCGAGGCCCGGCCGGACCCCGGCGCGCTGCAGGAAGCGGGTGTTGAGCGCCACCCCGCCGATCGCCGCGGGCGCCACCAGCTTCACGAAGTTGCCCGCGATCTGCGCGACCACGGTTTTGACGAAGCCCACCTTCTCGGTGACGAATCCCAGCAGGCTCATCGCCGCCGCGATGTACGTCACCGCCGAGAAGACCATCGCCACCAGCACCCACCACCACTGGGCCTTGCTGATCACATCGTCGAGGTTGAAGTGCGTCAGCTGCGACAGCAGCAGATACGCGGCGAACGCCCCGGCGATCCAGCTGATCAGGATCCGCGGACTGAGCCGCTCCAGCTTCGCCGGTTCGATCACCGCGGTCGGCCGGATCAGCAGCACCTGACGGCGGATCTGGGCGAGCAGATCCTCCTCGCGGGCCTCCTCGGAGGCCTCGTCCAGAGCCCGCTTCTCGGCGTTCTTCTCCGCGTGCCGCTCGGCCCGCAGAGTCTTGCGGTCCTTCGGGCCCGCCGCCTCACGGGCCTCCCGCGCCTCCTTGGCGGCCTGCGAGGCGGCCAGCACCGCTTCCCGCTCCCGCTTGGAGCGCTCGCGGGCCAGCTGGCGCAGCGTGGCGCGGGTGGTACGGCTGAGCGCGATCGGCTGCAGCAGCGGCAGGCTGTCGGCGACCGCGTCCGGGCCGAGCACCTCGACGGCCGCGGCCACCGCGCGCTCGGCGCCCACCCGCAGCCCCAACGTGGCCAGCAGCTGGGCGATGTCCATCCGCAGGACGAGGTCACCGGCCGCGATCTCACCGCCGCGCAGATCGGTCAGGACGATATTGCCGGAACGATCCACCAGCAGCGCGTCACCGACCAGCCGGCGGTGCGCGATCCGCCGTGACTGCAGCGCCTCGACCTGCCGCCAGGCGCTGTGCATCAGCGCGTCGGTGATCTCCTCGTCGGCCAGCGAATCGAGGGTGCGGCCGCCGATGTGCTCGTAGACCAGCATCACCGCGTCCGGGCCGAGCTCCGAGGTCGCGATCAGCTTGGGCGCGTTGGCGCCGGCCGCGATGGCCGCGTACGCCAGCAGCGCCTCCTGCTCCAGGGCCTGACGCAGCGACTGGAGACTGCGGCGCTGGTTGATGCCGCGCAGCGACAGCCGGCGCCACACCCGGTAGAAGAACCCCTGGGCCTGCTGCTCGCGGTCGACGACGGTGACGTCGATCGGCGGGCCGTCCTCCAGGGTGACGAGGTAGCGGCGGCCGCGGTCGGTGTTCTCGGGCTGGTCGGGAGAGGTGGCGTCCTCCGCGCGCAGCGCGCTGACCGGGTGGAAGCCGACCCGGCGCAGCCCCGCGAGGAGGTTCTGGCCCGTGGGGCGGACGTTGGGGGAGCCGACGGCGTAGAGGGTGCCGTAGGCGACGGTCCAGCCGATCAGCACCGTGGTGATGATCGCGAACGGGGTGGTGTACCGCCCGACCAGCACCGCGACGACGTCCAGCAGCACCACGCACCACATCGCGACCCGCCAGCGGGGCCGCCGCGACATCCCCACCGCCGTCATATAGGCGATCACCGGCGCCAGATAGCTGTGCACCGGAGCGGAGAGCGCACCGCTCGCCAGCGGCTGGGTCAGAGCGACCCGGATGGAGGCGGGGGCGGCCTCGGCGACCCACAGGTCGGTGGCGAGCGACACCCCGTGGGCGAGGACGGCGGCGAGCACACCGTCCGCGATCCGCAGCCCGTCCCGTTTGATCAGCCGCTCGACGGCGAACGCCACCGGCACGATCAGCACCGCGACGCTGGACGTCAGCCCCGCCAGGTTGATCAGCAGCGGGGGCGCCGCCTTCGCGCCGGTGCCGATGTCCCGTGCCAGGCCCGCGGTGGTGCCGTGGGCGAAGGTGGCGAGCCCGAGGACGAGGGCGATCCCGGCGATGCCGAGCAGCAGCCGGAGCAGGTCGGCGGGCCGGTGCACCCGGGCGGGCAGCAGCGGCTCGTCCCCGGAGACCCGGTCGACGTGGAACTCGCCGTACTCGTCGGTGCCCGGCTCGGCGCGGTGCGAGCCCGTACGGGCCTTGCTGCGGGCCGCGCCGGACACCGGCTCGGTGCCCTTGCCGTGCTCGACCTGCTCGTCCTGGTCGGGTCGCCGCGTGGTGTCGTGCCCCTCCTCGTGCCCCTGTGGTTCGGGCTCCTTGGGCTCGTGTGGCCTCTCGGACGCCCCGGTTCGTTCGGCCTTCTCGATCGTGCTCGCCTTTTCGGTAGCGGACGCCGTGGCCGGCCTCCGTTGGTGCTTCCCCTTTGGTGCCACCCGCTGCCGCTCGGGCCGCTCGGTCGGTGCGGCCCGGTCCGGCGCGGCGCCGGTGGTGTCGACGGGCAGTGCGTCAGGGGCGCCCGCCTCCCGTGGAGGCGCTGCACCCTGCTCGGCCGTCTCTTCTTGATCTCGTATCACCAGTCACCGTCCGGAAGATGGTGGCACGACCGGCCAGCGGAGGGGGGCATCAGGGTGCATTTCGGGGGCACGGGAAGCGGAACCGCTTCCACCGCACCCGGGCCGACAGTGCCGCGCCGACGGCCTCACGAGTCGTACGGGACCGTGTGTCCAGTCCCATTGTCGGTGCCGTACGGCAGGATGGACCGAATGAGTGGGACCGGAGACGAGGCGGCGGGTGAGCTGCCCGAGTACGCGGAGCGGGTCCTGGCCGTCGCCGAGCTGATCCCGGCGGGCCGGGTGATGACGTACGGGGACGTCGCGGAGTGGCTCCATGAAGAGGGGCCGCCCGAAGGGCCCCGGGTGGGCGGGCCCCGGCAGGTCGGCAGGGTGATGGCCCTCTACGGCGGCGCGGTGCCCTGGTGGCGCGTCGTGCGCGCGGACGGCCGTCTGCTGCCCGGCAGCGAACTGCGCGCACTGGCCCACTACCGGGCCGAGGGCACTCCGCTGCGGGAGGCCGCGCGGTCCGCCGAGGGCCACATACCGGCGCTCGACATGCGGCGGGCCCGCTGGGACGGGCGCCAGGACGGCGGCGGCGCCGCCCAGGACGTGCCCTAGCGTGTACGGCACGCGGCCGGCGCCGCACGGGCCGCCCGCGCCGCGGCCCGCCGCACCCCTCGTCCGCACCATGACCAGCACCTTCCTCAGGACCGGCGATCCACGTGAGTTCCTCCTTCTCGGCCGTCCCGCCGACGCAGCCCCATCGGGCGGCGCGGCGGGATGCCCCCGGCGCGTACCGACTGGTGCGCACCCCGCCGGAGCGGGTGGATCCTCCTGCCTTGGACGCAGACCAGCGCGCCGTGGTTGAACACCGCCAGGGGCCCCTGCTGGTGCTGGCCGGGCCGGGCACCGGCAAGACCACGACGCTGGTGGAGTCGGTGGCGCGCCGGGTGCGGGCCGGCGGCGACCCCGAGCGGATCCTCGTCCTGACCTTCAGCCGCAAGGCCGCCGTCGCCCTCCGCGACCGCCTCGCGGCACGCCTGCGCGATCTGGAGGGGCAGCCCGGAGGGCTTGTGGGGGCACCTCCCAGCGGCAGCCGGGGGAGGGCGGGCATCCCGCAGGCCACGACCTTCCACTCGTTCTGCTACGCCCTGGTCCGCGCCCACCAGGACGCCGACCTCTTCGCCGATCCGCTGCGGCTGCTGTCCGGACCCGAGCAGGACCTCGTCGTACGCGAGCTCCTCGAAGGACAGGCGGAGATGGCCGCCGCGGGCCGCGGCGGGATCAGCTGGCCGGACGAGCTGCGCGCCTGCCTGACCACCCGCGGCTTCGCCGACGAGGTCCGCGCGGTGCTCGCCCGCAGCCGCGAACTGGGCCTGGGCCCGGACGCCCTGGGCGACTTCGCCCGGCGCACCGGCCGCCCCGACTGGAGCGCCGCGGCCGGCTTCCTCGCCGAGTACCTCGACGTCCTGGACGGCCAGGGCGTTCTGGACTACGCCGAGCTGGTGCACCGCGCGGTACTGCTCGCCGGGCGCAGCGACGTCGCGGCCGGGCTGGCCGCCGCCTATGACGCCGTCTACGTCGACGAGTACCAGGACACCGACGTCGCCCAGGTACGGCTGCTGCGGGCGCTCGCCGGCAACCACTCGGCGGCCGGCCGGCCGGGCTCCCCGGGCCGCACGCTGGTCGCCTTCGGCGACCCCGACCAGTCGATCTACGCCTTCCGGGGCGCGGACGTGAACGGCATCCTCGACTTCCCGGAGACCTTCCGCCGCGGCGACGGCACCCCCGCCCCGGTGGCCGTGCTCGGCACCTCCCGGCGATCGGGCGCCGCGCTGCTCGCGGCCACCCGGCTGCTGACCCGCCGGATGCCGCTCACCCGCCTCCCGGCCCAGAAGGTGCGCGCCCACCGCGAGCCGGTGCCCGTACGGGACGGCGGCCGCGTGGAGGTGTTCACGTACCCGACGCCCGGGGCCGAACTGGACAACGTCGCCGACATCCTGCGCCGCGCCCACCTGGAGGACGGTGTGCCCTGGCGCGAGATGGCCGTTCTCGTCCGCGCCGGGGGGCGCTCGATCCCCGCCGTGCGCCGCGCGCTGACCTCCGCCGGGGTGCCGCTCGACATCGACGGCGACGATCTGCCGCTGCGCCACGAACCAGCCGTCGCCCCGCTGCTGACGGCGCTGCGGGCCGCGGCACGGGCGGCGCTGGCGCCCTCCGCCGACGGGGACGCGGCGGCCGGGGACGCGGCCACCGGGGAAGCGCCTGCCGCAGCGGCCGCCCCCGAAGACGGGCCTGCCGCACCAGCCGCCACCGCAGACACCGGGCCGGCCGGCTGGCTCGACGCCGAGACCGCCCTCGACCTGCTGACCTCCCCCCTGGGCGGGATGGACTCCGCCGACCTGCGCCGGCTGGGCCGCGCCCTGCGCGAGGAGGAGCGCGCCGCCGGGCAGCCGCTGCCGCGCCCCTCCGACGAGCTGATCGCGCGGGCGCTCGCCGAACCCCAGCGCCTGGTGGCGCACGACCCCGCCTACACCCGCGGTGCCCAGCGGCTCGGCCTGCTGCTGCGCAAGGCCCGCGAACTGCTCGCCGGCGGCGGCACCGCGGAGCAGGCGCTGTGGGAGCTGTGGGACGGCACCCCCTGGCCGCAGCGCCTGGAGCGGGCCGCCCGCCGCGGCGGCGCGGCCGGACGCAACGCCGACCGGGACCTCGACGCGCTGGTCGCCCTCTTCGAGACCGCGGCCCGCGCCGAGGAACGCACCGGCGGCCGCGGCGCCCTGAACTTCCTGGAGGAACTCGACGCCCAGGACATCGCCGCCGACACCCTCACCCGCCGTACGGTGCGCCCCGACGCCGTACGGCTGATGACCGCCCACCGCGCCAAGGGCCTGGAGTGGCGGCTGGTCGTTGTCGCCGGCGTCCAGGAGGGGCTCTGGCCCGACCTGCGCCGCCGCGGCTCGCTCCTGGAGGCCGACCGGATCGGCAGCGACGGCCTTGCCGAGCCGCTCACCCCGGGCGCGCTGCTCGCCGAGGAACGCCGGCTGTTCTACGTGGCCGCCACCCGCGCCCGTGAGCGCCTGGTGGTCACCGCCGTGAAGGCCGCCGCCGACGACGGCGACCAGCCCTCCCGTTTCCTCACCGAGCTCGGCGTCACTCCCCAGGACGTCACCGGCCGCCCGCGCCGCCCCCTCTCGGTCGCCGCGCTCGTCGCCGAGCTGCGCGCCACCACCGTCGACCCGGCCGCCGGCCCCGCGCTGCGCGAGGCCGCCGCCCAGCGCCTCGCCACCCTCGCCGCGCTGCACGACGACGACCACCGGCCCCTGGTGCCGGCCGCCCACCCCGACAACTGGTGGGGCCTTGCCGAACCCACCCACAGCAGCGCCCCGTTGCGCGACCGGGACCGGCCGGTGGTCCTGTCCGGCAGCGCCCTCGACCAGCTCGCCAACACCTGCTCCCTCCAGTGGTTCCTGGGCCGCGAGGTCAAGGCGGACACCCCCGCCACCGCCGCCCAGGGCTTCGGCAACGTCGTCCATGTGCTCGCCGACGAGGTCGCCTCCGGGCGCACCCCCGCCGATCTGACCGTCCTGATGGAGCGCCTGGACTCCGTATGGGACGCGCTCGCCTTCGACGCCCCCTGGAAGTCGCGCCAGGAGAAGGAGAACGCCCGCGCCGCCCTGGAGCGCTTTCTGCGCTGGCACGTCATGGAGCGCGAGACCCACGGCCGCGACACCGTCGCCACTGAGCACGGCTTCGACGTCGCTCTCCAGGCCGGCGCCTACCAGGTCCGCATCCGCGGCAGCATGGACCACGTCTCCCGGGACGCGCAGGGGACGGCGTACGTCGTCGACTTCAAGACCGGCAAGCAGAAGCCGACCGGACCCGAGGTCGCCCGCCACCCCCAGCTCGCCGTCTACCAGCTCGCGGTGCGCGAGGGCGCCGTGGACGACGTCTTCGACGGGCACACCCCGAAGGCCGGCGGCGCCGAACTGGTGCATCTGCGCCTCGGCGCACCCCGGAAGGAGGGCGGCGACGCCCTGCCCGCCGTACAGGCGCAGCCGCCGCTGGACGGGGAGAACGGCGAGTGGGTCGGCGAACTGCTCGCCACCGCAGCGGGCCGCGTGCTGGAGGAGCGCTTCTCGCCCACCACCGGCGCGCACTGCACCCACTGCACATTCCGCGCCTCGTGCAGCGCGGTACCGGAGGGGCGGCAGGTGGTCGAATAACGTTCCGCTGCGCTTGGCTGGCTTCCTACGTTTTCGGCTTTCCCGCCGTGGGGGTTGGTCGCCGTTGCGCCTGCGGCGGGCCCTTCCGCTGCGCTTTGCCTGGGTCGACGTTTTGGCTTGCTCGCCGTTGCGCCTGCGGCGGGCTGTTTGCCGCTGCGCGGGGCGTTTTCGGGTGCCGGTGGCGGTCCTCCGGGGCAGGGTGTCCGGACTGCTTCGCTTTACGTCCGAACACCCTGCCCCTCCGGCC